>JAZNZJ010000062.1:0-2062 GCA_045594885.1 Candidatus Fimenecus sp.
ACCCCAAATGAGCACATCAAGCATTTTATCAATGCTCATTTTCCATACATAAGCCTTTCGACCACCGAAAAGAACCGCAAGGGTGAAGCCGAAAGCAATAATTGCACCGTAAAATTTAATACTGATTGTGTTATCACCGAATGGAATTTCAACAAGTGTGTCATACACGTCAAAACTCCAACCGAGCGCAGGAAAAAGCACCTCGGTATAGCCTGTCAACCATTTCATATTTTAAACCTCTTTCAGTTGGGTAAAATTACCGACATTGCCGAGTTTTCAAGATTAATTGAAGTACGCAATCTATTTTCAACATCTTCAACAGTAATACTTTCGAGTACTGCGAGTTGGTCAAAGAGACCGTCACCATTGAAATACTCACCCACAAGTGAATTTGCAAGGGAGTCAACATCATTGAAATTCATAATGAAACTGCCGTAATGCTTTTTCTTGATTCGGTCAAATGTTTCACGGTCAATGCCCTCATTCATAACTCTGCGAAGTTCATTGGTTATTCTTTCACGCACCTTGTCATAGTCGTTGCTCTCACCATTGAAAAGGTGTGCAGAATAACCATAGCCCTCAAAATACTCTGCGTCAAATGTAGTGTTTATAAGGCCTTCGCTTAAAAGTTCTTCATAAAGGTCAGAGGTCTTACCCGCAATAATATCAAGTAAGAGTGTGCTTTCAAGTGACTCCTTGAGTGTTCTTTCGGGAGTCTTAATGTCCTCTTTAAAACCGATTGCAAAAATTGGCATTGCAACTGATAATTTGTGTTCAACCTTATCGGCAACAACCGTTGCAGGCTCAATCTGGAATTTGCGTTCAATCTTTTTACATTCTTTTGGCTTAATCATTTTGTCAGCCATTTTGAGCACCTGCTCAACTGTCACATTACCCGCAACCGCAAGTGCCATATTTGCAGGATTATAAAATGTTTCATAGCACTCATAGAGCAAATCCGCAGTAATATGACTTATTGACTCAACAGTACCCGCAATATCAATTCTTACAGGGTGCTTATGATAAAGTGCACGAAGAAGCTCAAAATGTGAACGCCAACCGGGTTCGTCCTGATACATATTGATTTCTTGTCCGATAATACCCTGCTCTTTCTGCACAGTTTTCTCTGTGAAATAAGGATTCTGCACAAAGTCAAGAAGTATTTCGAGAGAGTCCTCTAAATTATCACTGCACTGAAAAAGATAGCAGGTTTTGTCAAAGGATGTGTAAGCATTTGCAGATGCGCCCGTTTTTGCATAGCGAGCAAATGCATCAAGCTCTTCACTTTCAAAAAGCTTATGCTCCAAGAAATGAGCAATACCCTCGGGCACTTCTGTGAACTCAGTTTCGCCCTCTAATTTAAAGCAGGTATCAATTGAGCCGTATTTTGTACCGAAAATTGCATAGGTTGATGCGTAATTTTCTTTAGGATAAACAAAAATTTTGAGTCCTGATTTGTGGTCGATTTCAAAATAACGTTCGCCCAACATGTCATTTTTTATTTCTTTAATATTATTCATTGCCTTTTTCCTCCCCTGTGAGAAGATAAACAGTATCAACAGTTACTTTCTTTGCACATTCTGTAATCTGTTCACGTGTAACCTGACCGATAAGCTTTGCGTATTCACTGCCGTCAATCACACATTCATCAAGAGCCTGTGAACCGTAGAAAGTGCAAACCGCTGCGGGTGAATCACCCACACCTTTAAAAGCGTCGCAAAGTGCAGTAATTGAAGATGTAAAATCTTCGTCAGTAAACTCACCGTTTTTCATAACGTCAAGCTGATTAAAAATCTCATTTTTTGCCTTTTCATAATTTTCATTTTCAATACCACTCTGAATAAAGATAATGCCCTTATCACGAATAAGTCTTGAATTGCAATAGTAACAAAGACTTAACTTTTCACGCACATTCATAAAAAGTCTTGAATAAGGTCCGCCGCCAAAAACGTCGGTCATTACTCGGTAGGCAAAATAATTGTCATCAGCATCTTTCATACCTGTGCGAAGACCAATTACAAGCTTTGCCTGAGTAATATCCATTTTTTCTGTGAAATAACGA
>JAZNZJ010000063.1:0-2927 GCA_045594885.1 Candidatus Fimenecus sp.
CGGGGTTGGAGCAGACCTTGCAGCTGTAGTTGTTCCGGGAGTGCCGGCTGTAGGCAGCACCGCCGTAAAAGCAATAAAGACCGGCGACAACCTTGTTGATGCTGCAAAAGTTTTAAACAAGGCTGAAGATGTTGTTGATGCGGGGAAGGTTGCTTAAAGCAACAAGCCCTATTCAAAAAGTCGACCAAAGTATGCAAAAGGATAAGTTGAAGAAGTTTGGGAAAGAGCAAAGGACAAAGACGGTCTTGTAAGAGACCCATACACTAAAGAAGTGTTAACATGGGACAAGAGCAAACCAAGGGAATGGGATATGGGACATAGACCTGAAGAAAAATACAGCGAGGTGCATAAAAAATACATGGATGGAGAAATGTCTTTAGAAGATTTTTTAAAATGGTATAGAAACCCGGATAATTACCGTCCACAATCCCGTTACTCAAACAGAAGTCATAAATACGAGGGTGTAAAGTAATATAGAGTATAATTTAATTAATTACGGTAAGGTATGGCAATAATAAAAAACATTTTTGATGCAGTCGGTTACTTCGGTTCTGAAGAAGATTATTTCAGACTTATTGACACCATTAAGGATATTAATATGGTTGATGAAGAAAACTCATTAAAATGCAATCTTCTGCAGATAGCAATAGCACAAAACAGATTCAACGTCGTTAAAGACCTGATTAAAAGAGGTATTGATATAAATTACCAGAACACATACGGAGAAACAGCATTAATGCGTTCTGTATTTTATCAACGACCTGTAGAATGGACAAGGCTTCTAATTGAAAACGGTGCCAATGTAAATACATTGGACAGGCACAAGAATAATCCATTATGGTATGCAGTAATGATGCTTCGTGGTAAGTACTGCTATTACTATGATAACATTATAGAACTTTTAAAGAATGGAGCAGATCCATATAACGTTAATATTTATGGACATACTCCATTAAGTGCTGCACAAGATAAAAAAGATTTTAGAACTTTTTTTGAGCCATACATACAAACGAGAAAATAATAAAGTAATAGAATCATAAAAATAGCCAAAGACACGAAACCGTTATTATGAAAAATGGCCCTAATTCAATATTTACACGTAAAATCATAAAGTAATTATATTATGCTCGGTTGCGAACTATATTTAATTGACAGAGATATAGAGGAAGTATCTAACACTTTAAAGAAAAGATATACCAAAATAATCAATGAAAAATATGACGACAACATACTTGCCGCCAAATTGGGTTTGACAATAGTCACTATTCCAGAAGAGAAAGCTACGCCCACTGATAGCGAAAGTGAAAAGTGGATTAAAATTGGACACACCAAATTTGATTTGCACAAATGCCTGCCATTAGAAGTAAATAACCCCATTGCCAAAGTCATATTATGGAAGCCAAAAGGACATAAGGGAACTGTGGTATTTGCCAATTCTGACATTGACCGGATAATGTATTTTATTAACCTTGAAAACAAATACGCCATTACAGGAATAATGTTAGACTTAGATCTGCCTGGAGAAAACCATTATCTTCCTTGTTATTATTTCAAACATTGGGATAAAGACAACAATTTAAGATTGGTAAGGGCAATGTGCGACCCAAGATGGGTTTTCTATGAAGAAGGAGAGAGATTCCCGTTTGAACAAGTAGAGAAATACAATGAACGGATAAAGAAGAAACGACTGACAAATGATATGATAAAAGATTATGTCACAGCAATGGGATGGAACATAAGAGATGAAGGATTCTTCGATTCCGACCAAGAAGCAGTATTTTTCACAGTCAAAAGGTGGTAATCATCCATTGTAGACAGAAAGAACTAACAACTACTCAAGACCTCCAACACCCACAACAATGGGTGCTGGAGGTCTTGTTTTATAAAAAGTTCCGCCACTCACCAAGTGAGGGGAGGTGGCGCAAGCAAAGCGAGCGACGGAGGGGGGAAGATCGTGAGAAGAAACAGATTATGGAAAATGATAAATTAAACACCACATCACCTTTTGCAAAAGGTGATGTGGTGTTTAATGGTAAAGAAGAATCAATATGTCAAGGCGAATTTCAAACCGACAGCCTCCGAAATCATAATAAATGTAGATAGCTGCATATCGGTTTCGCCTTTTTCGAGCATAGCCACATACTCACGCTTCTTGCCTATCTTATCAGCAAGCTGCTGTTGAGTTATACCAGCTGATTTACGGGCATTTTTCAACACCTCGGCATAGTACCAAGCACGAGACTTCGCATCGAACTCATCGCGCGAAGCAGTACCCTTTGCTCCGTACTCATCGACAAACATATCCTCTGCGGTAGGAAGATGTTTGAGCTTGTTAATGTCAATCTTTGGTCTCATTGCTGTAAACTGTTTAAAATTTGTTCTGCTTTTTGTATCTCCTTTTTATAGTCCTTTGTGGACTTCTTTATAAAACCATTCAAGAGAAGTATCTGCTCGGCTTCAATGAAATTCTCATGGTCAATGGTGAAGAGGATTACTCTATACTCATTGCCTACAGAAATACGCAACTCATAGAAATCGGTATCTACAAGTTTCTTTACCAGCTTTGTATTTACGACCTTTACATCTGCTAAAATGTTCATAGCATATTTAACTTTGTTCTGAACATTTGTAGGCAGCGAGTAGTAAAACTCATCAAATTCTGTACTTCTTATCATAGTTCTCATGTTGCAAATGTAATATATTTATTACATTGCACAAAATAAATGCTGAAAAAGTTTACAGGAAACAGTAATATTAGCAAAAAAAAGCAGAGGGTCTTTAACCTGCAGCACTCACTTTACAAAGCGTGTGCTGTTTTTATACAATCACACATACCTCTTTCTCATCTCGACGACTGCAAGGAGGAGAGATCTCTCGTCGCTACGCTCACTCGAGATGACAAAGCCGTAAGGAATAATCATAGCACT
>JAZNZJ010000064.1:0-15890 GCA_045594885.1 Candidatus Fimenecus sp.
CTATAATTTTTATTTTCATTGTCAATCTTTTGTCAAAATAACTATTGAAAATTCGGACAAGTAATTGTATAATTTATAAGATAGGAATTATTCCGTTAAATTATGAAAGGAGTTTTCATTTATTATGATTAACTACTCACATGAAGTTGAAAAAATGTGCTGTGTAGCTAAAGGTCCTCATCACGGTCCAGCTCCAATTCCTGAAGAAGGAAAATGGGTAAAAGCTTATGAAATCAAAGATATTTCAGGCTTCTCACACGGCATCGGCTGGTGTGCTCCTCAGCAGGGTACATGTAAGCTCACACTTAACATTAAAGATGGTATTGTTGAAGAGGCTCTTGTTGAAACTCTCGGTTGCTCAGGTATGACTCACTCAGCTGCTATGGCTGCTGAAATTCTTCCAGGCAAAACATTACTTGAATGCCTTAACACAGACCTTGTTTGTGACGCAATCAACACAGCTATGAGAGAAATCTTCCTCCAGCTCGTTTACGGTCGTTCACAGTCTGCTTTCTCAGAAGACGGTCTTGTTGTTGGTGCAGGTCTTGAAGACCTTGGTAAAGGACTTCGTTCACAGGTTGGTACAATGTTCTCAACAAAAGTTAAGGGCGTTCGTTATATGGAAATGGCAGAAGGCTATATCACAAGAATGGCTCTTGACAGCGATGACCAGGTTATCGGTTATGAGTTCGTTAAGCTCGGCAAGATGATGGAAGATATCCGTCACGGCACACCTGCTGACGTTGCTCTTAAGAACAACACAGGTTCATACGGTCGTTTTGCAGATGCTGCAAAATATATTGACCCAAGAGAAGAATAAGAGAAGGAGGATACTAAAATGGCTAATGATGTAAGATTTGAAGGCAAAGAAAGAAGAATGGCTAAAATCGAGAAATGTCTTGCTGAATATGGTATTGCTTCTCTCGAAGACGCAAAAGCTCTTTGCGAATCAAAAGGTATCGATGTTGAAGGCATCGTTAAGGGTGTTCAGCCAATCGCATTTGAAAATGCTGTTTGGGCTTACACACTCGGTGTTGCACTTGCACTTAAATCAGGTGTAAAAACTGCTTCTGAAGCTGCTGCAGTTATCGGTAAGGGTCTTCAGGCTTTCTGTATCCCTGGTTCAGTTGCTGAACAGAGAGACGTTGGTCTTGGCCACGGTAACCTTGGTGCAATGCTTCTTAAAGAAGAAACAAAGTGCTTTGCATTCGTTGCAGGTCACGAATCATTTGCTGCTGCTGAAGGTGCTATCGGTATCGCAAAGACAGCTAACAAGGTTCGTAAAGAACCACTTCGTGTTATCCTTAACGGTCTTGGCAAAGACGCTGCTATGATTATTTCAAGAATTAACGGTTTCACATATGTTCAGACTGAGTACGATTTCTATACAGGCGAACTTAAAATCGTTAACGAAACAAAATATTCAGACGGTGAAAGAGCTGCTGTTCGTTGCTACGGTGCAAACGACGTTCTTGAAGGTGTTGCAATTATGAAGAAGGAAGGCGTTGACGTTTCTATCACAGGTAACTCAACTAACCCAACTCGCTTCCAGCACCCAGTTGCAGGCACATACAAGAAGTGGGCTATGGAAAATGGCGTTAACTACTTCTCAGTTGCTTCAGGTGGCGGTACAGGTCGTACACTTCACCCAGATAATATGGCTGCAGGTCCTGCTTCTTATGGTCTTACAGACACAATGGGCAGAATGCACGGCGACGCACAGTTTGCAGGTTCATCTTCAGTTCCTGCTCACGTTGAAATGATGGGTCTTATCGGTATGGGTAACAACCCAATGGTAGGCGCAACAGTTGCATGTGCAGTTGCTGTTGAAGAAGCTTCTAAATAAGCAATTTTAATACACTTTGTTAGGGCGGGGTCTTGACCCCGCCATTTTTATACCCCCCGTATTGTGTTTCTGTGTCGAATGTTGTAAAATGAAATTGTCAGGTAGAGGAAACCTGACGACTATAAATTCATTTAAAGGAGAAAATGTTATGGAATCAAAGTTCACAGGCGGATTATTAGGTTTAATAGGAATAAGTATTCTTGAAATCCTGATTATTACATTCACATTTGGTCTTGCAGCACCTTGGGCGGTATGTATGAGGGAACGTTGGATTGCAGAGCACACAATCATTGACGGTCATCAGCTTGTTTTTGACGGTACAGGAGGTCAGTTGTTCGGCAATTACATCAAGTGGTTTTTGTTGACAATCATTACATTTGGTATCTATGGCCTTTGGCTCAGTATCAATATGAAAAAATGGGTTGTTAAGCATACTCATCAGGTTCCTGTTGCAACAAACCCCGCTATCTAAAATTTAATTTTTAACACAAAAAAAGACAGAGTGTAAAAGCTCTGTCTTTTTTACTATCCCTTTTGTGTTTATTTGTCAAATGTGTTTTTGTTATCCCACCATTTAATGACTTTTTCTTCAACTTTTCGATAAACCATAAACACGGGTTTTTCAAGAAGATGAATACGAACAAGGTCAATGAGAGCACAAACAATGAATATTGCAAATACACATATAATTGCATACAACGGTAGCCACTGCCATTCGTAATGACCTCTTATATCAAGAAAATCTTTCCACAACCAAGTTCTCATTGTTGCACTGTTTGCGTGAATAAGGAGTACACCGAATATTGTTGTTGCCATTGTGTTGATAATTCTACTGGTAGGAATTTTTAAATGTCTAAAGAATTGGAACGAGGTTACAGCGAGAAGCACACCTAAAATCTTATGAGCATTTGATACATAGTAATAGGGTGATAAATCGGTTGTTCCGTCCATTCTTCCTTTTATAATAAGAAGGATACTGCCATAGCAGGCGAGAAGTGAAACTAAAGTTAAAACACCACTCTTGATACCGTTATTAAGAATTTTTGGCTCATAAAGGCGAAGATAACCGCCGATAAGGTAAACTGTTGTGTACCAACCAAGTTCATTGAAAGTGTCAACAGATTTTATAAAGGTTGAAATTATTGTAAAATACATCAATAATACACCGAGAAGTGCAAGATATTGATTTTTGTTTATACCCTCGACAAGCTTGTTGATGAATGGTGTAAGAAGATAGAGCCAGAAATATGTAGCAGGGAAAGCACCGTGACCGTTATAAAAAACATAGAAAACAGTTTCTTTAAAGGTCTGCATTTCAAAATTTTGAAGTCCCAATATACAAAATAGAATATAAAATGCAACCTTATAGAACAAAATTTCAACAAATACTTTTGCGGCTTTTTCAACGGTGAATTTGCTTTTTATGGTGAAGAAACCGGTAATCAAAAGAAATCCGTCAATCATTGGTTTTCCGCCGAAACCGAAAAGGTACAAGAAAACCATATTATTGGTTACATTATCAAATTTGAATGCACCCATAACTCCCGAATTCACCACAAGGTGATGGGCTATGATAATGAGCATCATAACAATTCTATATAGTTCAATATTTGAACTACGTTGTTTTTTAGTCATTAAAATTCACCCCGATTATCTCTTAAAGCAGTTGTTATACTCATTTACCCATTTAAGAATTGCTTTGCGATTATAAACGGGTGGCATTGCGGCAGTAACTGCGGTTGCTTTACCGAGCTGTAAGCCCATCTGCACAACTTTACCGAGCACAACCTTGTTGTTAATAAGTCCGCTCAACTTGATTTTAATATCATCCATACTCATTCCACCAAGCATTGCACCGAGGCTTGTTGAATCTGCGTCGATTGTCATATCTTCTGCATTGAGAATGCCTTTTGCAAAGATGTAGTCAAGCTCGTGTCCCTCAAGTCTTGTGAGAAGAAGCTTTACACAGGCGAGAGGAGCGAGTGCTGCGCCGATTTGCTTGTAAAATTCTTTTTGATATGTCCAGAGAGTTTCTGCACTATAAGAGTTTGTGAAATCGGCAGAAATTGCGTCCGCAAGAATTTTTGCTGCCTTAAAGCTGTTTGCAATACCAGAACCGATAACGGGCACGGTCATAAATGCGGAGTCGCCGATTGCGGCATACCCGTCAGCAACCATAAGTGCAAGGGGCTGACGCACGGGGATATTTGCAAAATCACCGCCACGTACAATTTCTGTGCCGATGCTTTCATTGTCTTTGCGAAGCATTTCAATCTGTTCATTTGCGTAATCAATATCAAATTTTTTAAATCTACCGATAAGCACATCGGTGTGATTTTCTTCGGTAGCAACCCAAGAAATGCCCAATTCGTTATTAGGGAGAAGAATTATCTTGAATTTTTCGCTTTCGTCAACCTCTGCAGTCTTGTTGAAGAATGCACGGTAAACATAGAATTGCTCATAATCGGCGGGGTTGCTTTGAATTCCAAGATGATTTGGCAGGTTGCGTCTTACTGGGGAGTTGAGCCCACAAGCATCAATAACAAGGTCGGCAAGGAATTCGCCCTTGTCAGTTTCAATGCCCACAACACGATTGCCGAGCATAACGGGGCCTTTGATTTCTTGATTATATTTGAATTTTACCCCAGCCTTGACTGCGTGAGAAATAAGATATTTATAAATGTCACTACGTTCCATCTGAATTTCTTTTTTGTCTTCTTCTGTGTGCTGAAGAAGTTGAGTTTCCATAGCAGGACCGTAAAAAGACACGTCTTGCTTTAAATTATAGAGCTTTTTGTCGGGCAGGGGAAGACCAATTGCAGTCCAACCCTTGCGGTCGAAAATATCAGTCCAGTCATAACCCATTTTGCCCTTTGCGTTGCGTTCAAAAACAGTAACGTCATAGCCTTTTTTACTGAGAAGCATACCCGCAGCAATACCACCGTGACCGCCACCGGCAATTATAATTTTCTTTCCCATAATAAAGTCCCCTTTGTTTGATTTGTATAGGTAAATGTTACCATATTTTTAAAGTGATTTCAATATGATATTGGGGTTGATTATAGAATGCTCGACAATTTGAATTTGTGGGGATAAATACTATCTACAAGTAATGTCATTCTGAGGAACGCAGTGACGAAGAATCTCAACCAAACAGAGATTCTTCGCTTCGCTCAGAATGACACAAAGAAACCTACAAACCCCAATTTGACGAAAAAACATCATTAAAAAAGCACCCATTGGGTGCTTTTTGTGGTGGAGATGGTGGGAACCGAAGCTTCGCTTCGTTCGTTGCTACGCAACCTTTCGCATTTTAATGTCCCTTTTGCTACGCAAAAGATGGACTATGTGGTTTCGATTACCTAACAAAAATAAAAACCCCGAAAAATCGGAGTTTTTATTATAATGGTGGAGATGGTGGTAATCGAAACCACGTCCGAAAATCTATTCCTGAAACTTTCTACGAGTGTAGTTTATCTATTAAAATTCCCTACGTGACAGCCGACAAACAGGCATTCATTTCGGTAGCCCTGATTTGTGTGACGGGTTACAAGGCGGTGTGCCCGTGCACATTTACTGCTAAATGACACTCCGTACCGAGCCGCAGTACTCTCGGGGGAATGCTCGCCGCTAATTAAGCAGCAAGAAGTACTTTATTATCTTTGTCGTTTATTTTTATAAACCGTCCGTTTTATAGTGGTCAGACTCCACTACTCGCTTATCGCAGTTCAAAATCCCCGTCGAAATCCTTTCATCCCCATATATTTCGCTTCGCTCAAGTGAAGAGTGAAGAATGAATAGTGAAAAATGAAGAATTAAGGGGATGCTGACGCATCCGATTTATAGATTATCTCATTTGTTCTTTTATTGAACGTTCAATTGTACGTTGGGCTTCTTTTTTAGCGGCAACATCACGCTTATCGTAAAGTTTTTTACCTTTACAAAGGCCAACCTGCACCTTTGCTCTGCCTTTTTTGAAGTAAATTGACAGGGGTATAAGGGTAAGTCCCTCTTGCTTTGTTGTACCTAAAAGGCGCATAATTTCTTTTTTGTGCATAAGTAATTTACGCACTCTCATAGGGTCACGGTTGAAAATATTGCCGTGGTCGTAAGGGCTTATGTGCATACCATTTACAAAAAGCTCACCTTCAACAATACTGCACCACGCATCTTTAAGATTGCATTTGCCCTGACGAAGCGATTTCACCTCTGTGCCCACAAGCTCAATGCCTGCCTCAAAGCTTTCAATCACGAAATAATCGTGGAGAGCTTTTTTGTTTTGTGCAATTGTAGTATTCGTATTTTTCTCTGCCACAATTATTCCTCCTTTGTGATGAGATTATTATACATTAAAATCCCCGATTTTAAACATCGGGGAGGCTTTTTATAACAAATTGCGTCCCTTTAATGCTCGAGAGAGAGTAACCTCGTCAGCATATTCAAGGTCGCTGCCAACGGGAATACCATATGCAAGTCGGCTGACTTTAATTCCCATCGGTTTTAAAAGTCTTGAAATATACATTGCGGTTGCCTCGCCCTCTGCGGTGGGGTTGGTTGCCATAATTACCTCATTTACGCTGTCGTCAGCCATTCGGCTGATAAGCTCTTTAATGCGTATATTATCGGGACCCACATCATTCATTGGTGAAATCACACCGTGAAGCACATGATAAACACCCTTAAATTCGTGAGTGCGTTCAAATGCGGTTACATCACGAGGGTTTTCAACCACGCAAATTACCGTATGGTCACGCTTTTCATTACTGCAAACAGTACACTTTTCACCTTCGGTAAGATTGCAACACACACTGCAGGTGTGAATATTATTGTGGGCGGCATTGATGGCATCTGTAAGACTTTTTATTTGATTGTCATCAAGTCCGAGAATATAATACGCAAGACGCTCCGCCGATTTCACACCGACAGAGGGCATTTTGCGAAATTCTTCAATCAATTTTTCAAGTGATACGATTGCCATAATTATGCTCCAAATAAATTAGTGGGTAAAAATTAAAATCCGAAACCGGGAAGATTCATTCCGCCTGTGATTTTACCCATTTCTCTTTCCATTGTTTCGTCTGCTTTTCTCATTGCCTCGTTAACTGCTGCAACAAGCAAATCCTCAAGCATTTCAACATCTTCAGGGTCAACAACGTCGGGTTGAATATTAACAGAAACTAACTGATGCTTACCATTTACCGTAACGTCAATAGCTCCGCCACCAGCACTTGCACTGTATTCTGCATTTTCACATTCCTGTTGTACACGGGTCATTTCGTCCTGCATCTGCTGAATGCGTTTCATCATGTTTGCCTGACCGCCCTGATTTGGGATTCTTGCTTTCATTTTTATTCCTCCTCAACTTTCACACCGAGTTGACGTGCTTTTGAAACAAGATTTTCAAGAGGACTCTTCGGTGCATTTTCTTGCTTGTTATTATAAACAGCAAGAGTATAGTTTTTACCGGTTACTTCTGCAACCGCTTGTTTTATTGCTTTTGAATAATCACCTGTTTTAAGAAAAAGCTCTAAAACGGGCGAGCCTTTAATAAGTAAATATTTACCGTCGTGAATAAATGCAGTTGAGCCCGTAAGCATTGCAATAAGACTTCTATCAGTTGCAAAGAGTTTTTCTGTAACCTCAGGCCATTTATCAAATGGTACTGTGCCTGATTGCACAACAACCTTTTCCTCCTCGGCAGGTGGTGGCTCGGGTAACGGAATTTCATCTGCTTGTGGCTCGATTTTTTCTTCCACTTCAACGGGTGGATTTTCTTCAACTGCGGGGACGGACTCTTCAGCAACGGGCTTTACGGGTTTAGCTTCAACGGTGATTTTTCCTGATGCAAAGGCAGACTCTAACTCACTAAGTCTGCGAAGAACGGTGTTTATATCATTGTCAAGTGCGGGTGTGCAAAGTCTTATAATGCAAAGCTCAGCACTTGTTCTTCTGTTTGCACCCTGCTTCATTGTTGCTGCTGATGCGGTGAGAATATCAATACACGACATAATTGTTGCCAATGTGGTTTTCTCGCTCTGTTGACGGATAATATCAATTTCACCCTGTGAACAGATAATCATATTCTGAAAATTCTTTACCGCCTTTGAAATCATAAGATTTCTAAAATGACTTGTAAGTTCAGTAATGAGTCTTTCCATATCACAAGAGTCATTATAAAGTCTGTTTACAATTTCAAGCGCCTTTGCAGCATTCTTTTCGATTATACAATCGCAAAGTTCAAAAATATATTCTCTGCCCGCAAGACCTGCACTGTCGGCTACTGCGGCAGAGTCGATAATGCCATCGTGTGATGAGCAACGGTCAAGAAGAGAAAGTGCATCTCTCATTGCACCGTCAGCAATTCTTGCAATTAGCATTGCCCCGTCATCTGAAAGATTGAGATTTTCTTTAACTGCAACCTCTTTGAGCCTACCTGCGATTTCTTCGGGCGGAATTCGCTTGAAGTCGAATCGCTGACAACGTGAAAGAATTGTTGAGGGTAGTTTATGCACCTCGGTTGTTGCAAGAATGAAAATTACGTGAGCGGGGGGCTCTTCAAGAGTTTTTAGAAGTGCGTTAAATGCCCCAATTGAAAGCATATGCACCTCGTCAATTATATAAACACGGTATTTTGCGTTAGCAGGTGTGAAATTTGCTTCTTCACGCAAATCACGAATATTATCAACACCATTATTTGATGCTGCGTCGATTTCGATTATATCAAGTATTGAGCCGTTGTCTATTCCACGGCAGATTTCACATTCATTACAAGGGTTTCCGTTTTGCGGATTAAGACAGTTAACCGCTTTTGAAAGAATTTTAGCGCAGGAGGTCTTACCGGTACCACGTGAACCTGTGAAAAGATAAGCATGACTTGTTTTGCCCGATTTCACGGCATTCTCAAGTGTAGTTGTAATATGCTGTTGACCAACTACGTCAGTAAATGCAGATGGTCTGTATTTTCTGTAAAACGCACGGTACATATTCTTTCTCCCTTAATTATAAACTGTATAGCTAAACTTTAGTGAGCACTCATTAAAAATGCCTTAACTCAGTCATGCACCGTGCAGGCAGACTGTGGCGCCCGGTGCAAACCGCTTAATGCTGCTCGGTTCCCCGCCTGACATGGTTCACAGCGCCCCGCCGCACAGGACCAACACGGCACACGACTGAATTAAGGCAGTATTATTATACTATATGATTTACATAATTTCAAGAGAAAATATATACTATTTTATATTGTAGTTAAAAACAAAATGTGGTAAAATAAACCTATATAAAACATATTGGAGGATTATAAGGATGTTTAACATAATTCCCCAGCCCGTCAGTATATTGATAAATCAGGCTCAAAAAGGGTTTACACTTCATGCGGGTACAATAATTTCACCCTTTGATTTTAGTGAAGATTTTGTTTTGTTTTGCAGAAAAGCATTTAACAAAAAAGTGCGTATCCACGAAGACACGGACGAAGAAAGAAGTATTATCTTAACACTTGATGATGAAATTGAGCATAATGAAGGTTATACACTTAAATGTGAAAATCGTCGGGTTTATATTAACGCAAAAACAGAATCAGGACTTTTTTATGGACTTCAGACATTAAAACAGTTGCTTTTGCAGACTGACGGTAAAATTCCATATGTTGAAATCACAGATGAACCTCGTTTTGATTATCGTGGGTATATGCTTGATTGCGGAAGATATTTTTATTCGGTTGAAGATGTTAAAAGAATTGTTGATTTAATGGCACTTCACAAGTTGAATGTTCTTCATTGGCATCTCACAGAGGACCAAGGTTGGCGAGTTGAGATAAAAAAATATCCTTTACTTACCGAAAAAGGCTCAATGAGAAGTCACACAAACTTCAATCACAGGGCTCACGGTGGATATTATACACAAGAGGATATAAAAGAAATTGTCGGGTATTGTCACCAACGCAAAATAAAAGTTATTCCCGAATTTGATGTTCCGGGGCATAATGTAGCGGCAATATCCTGCTATCCGTACTTGTCCTGCCTTGACCGTGATTTAGAGGTTGCAACTCATTGGGGAGTGAAGCACGACATTCTGTGTGCGGGTAAAGAAAGCACTTATAAATTTGTTTATGATGTGCTTGACGAATTAATTGAACTTTTTCCTGATAAAATTATTCATATAGGTGGCGATGAGGCGGTTAAAATGCGTTGGAAGAATTGCCCCCATTGTCAAAAGGTAATCAAAGAAAACAATCTTCGTGATGAAGATGATTTGCAGATGTTCTTTATGAATAAGGTAAATGCTTATTTGAAAGAAAAAGGTTATTCTTCTGTAATGTGGAATTATGATAAGCTTGAAAATTCTGACAATTTAAGCGCAGATATTGCATGGACTGTTTGTGGTATGGGTGAAGATGGTGATTTAGTTAAAAACGAACTAAAGCGAGGAAGAAGATTAATTAATACCAATTGTTACCCATATTATTTCGATTTTCCTTATGGTTGGAATACCTTGAAAATGGTTTGTGAAGACGACGGCGCACTCACCGAAAATGATGAGGACACTTGGGGCATTGAAGCACAGATGTGGACAGAATATGTGCCCGATATGAAACGTCTTGAGTTTCTTACATTTCCACGTCTTGGGGCAATGGCAGAAAATGCGTGGGCAGAAAAGGGGTATCCCTCATTTTCAACATTTTTGCATAAGGCACAAGATTATTACAAGCTTTTAGATGTTTATAAGGTGAACTGTGCACCGTTAAAAAAGGCTTGTCCGTCATTTGTTTACAAACACGCATCTTCACTCTGGTTTAAACGCAGAGTTCTTCATTGGGAGGGGCTTCACAATCTCATTGACGACAAAAAGGCAGAAAAAGAAGCAGAATTGTTGAGAAACAAATTGGTGCAAAAACAATAAAAAGATAAAAATTAACTATATTTTGGGGATTAGTTAAAAAATATCTATTTAATACAAGAGGTGTTATACAATGAAAAAATACGTACTTGCTCTTGACCAGGGCACAACAAGTTCACGTGCAATTCTTTTTGACAAAAACGGTAATATCTGTTTTAAAGCACAGCACGAATTTACCCAGATTTATCCACATACCGGTTGGGTTGAACACAACCCAATGGAAATTCTTTTTTCACAGCTTCAGTCCGTAATGGAGGTTATGGCTGCGAGCAAAGCAACTGCAGAAGAAATTGACTCAATCGGTATAACTAATCAGAGAGAAACAACAATTGTATGGGATAAATCAACGGGTAAACCCATTTACAATGCGATTGTGTGGCAGTGTCGCAGAACTGCAGATATGTGCGAGAAAATCAAAGAAGATGCAGAACTCACACAATACATAAAAGACCATACGGGTCTTGTTGTTGACGCATATTTCTCTGCAACAAAAATCAAGTGGATTCTTGAAAATGTTGAGGGTGCAAAAGAGATGGCAGAAAAAGGTCAGCTTTTATTTGGCACGGTTGAAACTTGGCTAATTTGGAATTTGACAGGTGGTGCGGTGCATATTACCGACTATTCAAATGCTTCAAGAACAATGATTTTTGATGTTGACAAGCTTTGTTGGGATGAATACCTTTGTGAAAAATTGGGCATTCCTATGAAAATGTTACCAGAAGCAGTTCCGTCGAGTAAGATTTACGGTACAGTTGCAAAGAGTGTTATGGGTATTGAGGATTTAGCAGGTGTGCCCATTTCAGGTGCAATCGGTGACCAACCCGCAGCTCTTTTTGGTCAGGGCTGTTTTGAAAGCGGTCAAGCAAAGAATACATATGGTACGGGTTGCTTCCTGCTTATGAATACAGGTGACAAACGTGTTAAGTCTGACAATAATCTTGTTACGGGTGTTGCTTGGGGTATTGGCGATAAAGTAACTTATGCAATTGAGGGCTCTGCCTTTAATGCAGGTTCAGTTATTAAATGGCTTCGTGACGATTTACAACTTATTCCTTCAGCACGCCGTTGTGACGAATTGGCAGAAAGTGTAGTAAATTCAAATGGTGTGTATTTTGTTCCCGCATTTACAGGTCTTGGTGCACCTTATTGGGATATGTACGCACGAGGAACAATTGTAGGTTTAACACGTGGTGCAAATGCAGCACATATTTGCCGAAGTGTTCTTGAAGCGATTGCATATCAAATGACAGATTTGCTTGAGGCAATGAAGCAGGATTCTAACATTGAACTTTCAGAATTACGTGTTGACGGCGGTGCATCAGTAAGTGATATTATGATGCAGATTCAGGCAGATATGATTAGAACAAATGTAAACCGTCCTCAAATGGTTGAAACAACTGCTCTCGGTGCTGCGTGTCTCGCAGGTCTTGCAACGGGATTCTGGAAAAGCACTGATGAGATTGCAAAAATCCGCAAGGTTGATAAAGTGTTCGAGCCAAAAATGGATATTGAAAAACGTGAAAAGAGATACCGTGGATGGCTTCGTGCGGTTGAACGCTCAAGAGATTGGGTTGAACACTAAAAAAATACTTATAAAAACCCAAAACCCCATCGGTAAAAAACACCGATGGGGTTCCTTTTTCACCCGCCGTAAAGACGGGATATAACCTATATAAGACTTGTGTATGATAGCATAAAAACCATAAGTTGTCAAACATATAGATGTTTTTTATCTATCTTGCATTCTTCTCCAATGAAAAAGATATTGTTGGGCAATTCCCTCAGTGCCCTTTGTACATTCGGGTAGTCCGTTGGGGTACATTTCGGACATAATTCTTTTCACCCACACGTCAACGGGGAATGCTTCAATTTTGTGAAATCCATAAAGCAGAGTGCATTCTGCAACCTTTGCACCAACACCCTTTATTTTTTGCAATTCTTCTCTGCCAAATTCAATGGGATTTTCATTGATGGCATTAAAATCGACCACACCGCTTGAAACTTTGTTTGCGGCATCAATAATATATTTTGCTCTAAACCCTGCACGTAAGGGGGCTAAATCGTCAACAGAGAGAGGGGCGAGTTTTTGTGCAGACGGAAAAGACTTTTTGCCCGATTCACCCTCGCCGAAATGCTCACAGAGCCGCTCAACAATGCCTTTAATTCGTGGTATATTGTTGTTTTGAGAAATGATGAATGAACAGAGTGCTTCCCAAGGCTCTTGGCGAAGAATTCTTATGCCATTATATTCTTTAACGGCAGTTTTAAGATGCTCGTCATCATAAAATGTTGTGATTTTTTCATAATCACATTCAAGGTCGAAATATGATTTCCATATTTTTTCGTAATCTTCTGCGGTACAATTTAAAATCAATTTATTGTCAGTTTGTTCAATTTCAAGATATTTACCATATGCAACACCGTGCCATTTGTTATCTTCATAAATCCAACGAAAAGCCTGACCGCAATCAAGAGAAAGAGAAAGGTCAAAGACTGGTGGGCAGGTTATTTCAAATGCGTTTTTCAATATAATCACCTCGCAAAATGACTAAAAAATACGTAAAAATTCTATTAAAATATGCTAATGACAAAATGCACAAAAATTTTAGCAATTTTTTAAGTAACTAAAGTTCCAAAATGTATAAATTGTAAAGAATGTATAACATTTAGTATTCGATAAATTTTTAACAAAGTTTTTTCTAATATGTCGAAAAGTGGCAAAAATGGTGTAAAATCCGTAATTTTCAGGTGAGTTATAAACATTTTCAACAGAGTTTTCAACAATTTCGTTGAAAAGTTCTTTATACAAATTGTATATTTTTGCTTGTAATAATTTTTGGTAAAAATCCCATATTGACAAAAATTTCTTGTTAAAATACACATAAACGGTAGTATAAAACTAACCTTAATATCCCAAAATAACTGTGAATAATTAGAAAATGTGAGGATATAAAAATGGTTAAAGGAGTTAATCGACAAGTTCTTGAAATTCTTGACCCCGGTTGTGAATATTTTGAAAAAGCATTATTTTTTGTGCGTCCTGAATATGGTGCTGAAAAAGAGAGTAAATTAAAAGGCTACGCACTTAAAAGCATTCAAAAATCTGCGGGTGTACCTAAAACACGCAAACAAAAAATAAAGAGCCGCCTTTATTTCTTGTTAGAAATGGCGGCTTCTGCAGGAGCGGGGGCAATAATCACCGCATTGATTATAAAATAATTAAATCCTTTGGTGCTTCTGTAAGGTTTCTGCAACCGTCAGGGGTGATATATGCCATATCTTCAATTCTTACACCGAATTTACCGGGAATATAAATACCGGGTTCAACAGTTACAATATTGCCCGATTGCAAAACTGTATCTGAAAGGGGTGAAAGATTGGGAAATTCGTGAATTTCAATACCCACACCGTGACCGGTTGAGTGTGTGAAATATTGACCATAACCCGCATTTTTTATAACTGAACGGGTAAGCTCGTCGCCATCTTTACAAGAAACACCTGCACAGAGTTTTGAAAGGCAGTTGTTTTGTGCATTGAGAACGGTGTTGTAAACCTCTTTCATTTCTTCGGTTGCATATCCCATAGCAACGGTTCGGGTCATATCACTGTGGTAACCACCTACAACTGTACCGAAATCCATTGTAATAAAATCGCCGTTTTCAATCTTTTTATCACTTGGCACACCGTGGGGCATTGAAGAATTTGCACCACTCACAACTATTGTTTCAAATGAAAGAGCCTCACCGCCGTGACTTAACATATAAAAATCAAGTTCAAGTGCGATTTCTTTTTCTGTGACACCCACTTTGATAAAATCAAGAACGTGATTAAATGCAGCCTCGGCAATTCTTTGTGCCTTTACAATTTGTTCAACCTCTGGTTCGGTTTTAACAGCACGAAGGGTATTTATTATTGTATCAAGTGTGGTGTCGGTTGATATTGTTGTGTTTTTAAGCACACCTTTAAGCGAATTGTATGTTGCAACAGTCATTCTTGTTGACTCAACAAGTAAATGCTTACAACCCATTTCATCAAGAATACACGAAATCTGTGGGTATGTTTTGCCAAGCAATTGAACTTCACATACAGAAATCTGTTTTTCTGCGGCTTCAATGTATCTGCCATCAGTTATAAAAACTGCACGGTCAGCAGACACAAGCAAAAATCCGTCGGACGAGTCAAAGCCTGTGAAATATTTTCTGTTTTCAGGTGAAATTATAAGGGCGGCATAGCCGTTGCCCTTTTCTTTTATAAGTTTTTGTAAATTATTCATCATAAACACCATATCCGTGTAATCTCTCAAATTCTTTAATTACGGGTTTCTCTTTTCTGCGACGATTAGCATAGAATAAAGGGAATCTCGTTTCGCCTTGAAGTGCATCTACAAGCACCGCAATTGCACCGCAACGATTAGCGGCTAAAATGTCAGCGAAAATCTGGTCACCCACCATTGCCATTTCGCTTATTTTCACACCGAGCATTTCAGCACCTTTAATAAGCTTATCCGGTTTGGGCTTGCGGGCAAAAGACAGATGTGCAAGACCCAGTTTTTCGGCAACTCTTACGGGACGGTTACCGATAGCATTTGAGATTATCATAACCTTGATTCCCGCTCGTTGAATTTCATCAAGCCACAAATCAAGACCGTCAATATAATTTTCTTTACCGTCATTACAGATTGTATTGTCAATGTCAAGTGCCACAGCTTTTGCACCCATTTTGCACAAATCCTCAACGGTAATTTGCGTAACACTCTTAAAACGGTATTTGGGCATTGGTGAAATCATAGAATTCTCCTTAAACTAAAAAAATAGCGGGCACTCCCCAAAGGGATTGCCCACTTTCTTTTTCATACGCCAAAAAAGCCTAAGTTTAATTATTTGAACTTACGCTTACGGGCAGCCTCAGACTTCTTCTTTCTCTTAACAGAAGGCTTTTCATAATGCTCTCTTTTGCGTACTTCCTGAATTACGCCGTCACGAGAAGTCTGTCTCTTAAATCTTCTGAGAGCACTTTCCAAGGACTCGTTTTCTTTAACTTTTACCTGACTCATTAAAAATCCCTCCCTTTACATTGGGATACATTGTGTATTATACATTAACAATTATCAACTGTCAATATTTTTTGGCATATTTTTTTGCAATGCTTC
>JAZNZJ010000065.1:0-12743 GCA_045594885.1 Candidatus Fimenecus sp.
AGTGCTTCACCAAGACCTAAAACAATACCGTGACCGAAAACTGTAAAAATTCCGTCAACAAATTTTGTTTCAACGCCGTCAAAGGACACATACTGATTGTCAAGGAACTTAACAAGCGCCTGAGCCATTGTCATTTTTGCCATAATATCACCTCTATAAATTATCTATAACTTATGATTTTTTTATCATTTAGTAACTGCTGAATAAATTGTGGTATGTGAATTAATGAGATAGTTACACATCTAATAGCCATTTATGCTTCGGGTCATCAATTCGTGTTTTAATCCAAGGGTCATTTTCTAAATGTCTAATCATCCACACATAGCACATTGAGTAGCCGGGGGCAGCAACCTGCTGATGTGTTTTCATTGGTGTAATGCAAAGCACACCTTGGTCTTCTACTTTATAGCAATCATCACCGTTAAAGCCCACACCGAAGCCCTGTGGCTTATCAAATTCATAGTAGTAAACTTCGGGCTGTGGGTGATAATGTGGCGGGTAACTTGACCAGCAACCCGGTTTGTGAATAACCTCACCCAAAACCATATTTGAATATGGTGCGTTTTCGTAATCAAACAAAGTAAGCACCTGTCTGTGTGCAGTACCGTTCCATTGGTCTTTACCGAATTCCTGTAAAATTACATTTTCGGGGCTGTACCAAACATAGCCGAAATCATTGTCATTGTCTGTCTGCTGAATGAGAATTCTTGACTCTGCATTTGCGGTAACTGTCACTTCATTGTTCTTTGAGAAGTGAACGCAATAAGGACGGTCAACAAACTGATTTTCTCTTTTTGCGTTTTCGCACTTTCCGTCGAACTTGTAATCAACATCACCTGAAAGCAAGAGAATTGCAGTTTCATTGTTTTCATCACAGATTGTGAAACTCTCGCCTGATTTTAGAACCTTTGTTTTGATGTTCATAAGCATATCGGCATTTTTGCCATTCATTTCACAAAGGATTTTTTCATTGTTTGAATTGAAATTTGGATTTTCGTACATATATGAATCCCTCCACCGCATTCTGCGGTCCCCCTCCCTTTGACAAGGGAGGCATTTTTATATTCGTTCTTTATCGTCCGTTAATGAACCATTTGCACTAATCGGTATTTCATCGCCCAAATATGTGGGCTCGGGCTCTATTATGCAATAAAAGAAATCTTTAGTTCTTGCCAACGATTCTCTTATGTCATTATGAACTCCGTAAATTAACTTATCCGCAGCAAAGCCGTAAGCATCAATGCCCAGTTTTCGTGCGTCGTAAACCGCACGGTACAAATGGTATTTCTGTGTGACAATCACCATTTTTTCTACCTTGAAAACATCACGGGCACGGTACATTGATTCATAGGTTGAGAAGCCTGCATGGTCCATAAAAACATTATCAGCCGCAACTCCGTTTTCAATGGCAAAATCTTTCATTGTGTTTACTTCGTCATATTCTTCTCTGCCGTGGTCACCACTCATCAGAATTTTATCGGTACAGCCTGTTTCATAAGCCTTAAGCCCGAATTCAAGCCTTTCACGAAGCATTGGTGACGGCTCGTCATCCCAGAGCCCTGCACCTAAAATCATTACACAATCAAAATTTTCATTTTCAAGGTCTTCTGCGGTCAAAATATAATCATTTACATAAGAAATCATATAGGCATTTATGCCAACAACGGTCACCCCACCGAGCAAACAAGCACAGAGCACCGCAATTATTACCCCTTTAACTGCTTTGTTTTTCAATAATTTCTTAATCATTTTACCACCATTTGTTTTCAACAAATTCTAATAGAACAGATTATTTTTGAGCAGATTTTTCGTAAGACAATGTTGCCGAGGCGAAGTTGTATCGGGCATACCACGAGCCGAAAGCAACGAAGTATTACGGGAAATATGCCAAAAAGAATTAACCTCTGGCTATCATTTCACCGTATTCTTCTTTTTCTTTTTTGATGAATTCTTTAACTGCCGCAACTGATGGCATATCTTCCGAACAAGCATGAGAAGCTACAAGCATAGCGGCTGACGCAGAGCCAAATTCAAGGGCATCAATAATTTCCCAGCCCTCAAAAATACCGTAAAGGAATGCACTTGCATATCCGTCACCGCCACCGAAAGACTTGAGAAGTTTTACGGGGAATGGCTTAATTGAATAACTTTCGCCATCGTTTGTATATGCTGTTGAGCCCTCTTTACCATGTTTAATAATTACGATTTTAGCATTCTGTGAATGCCAATATGCCGCTGACTCTTTGTCAGTCATACCAACCTTTATAAACTTTTCAGTAAGGTCATATTCTTCACGTGAGCCGAGAATAATATCAGCCTCACGGGCAACTGATGAATAATAAATGGCAATTTCATCACTGTTTTTCCAGTTATATGCACGGTAGTCAATATCAAAGATTACGGGCACACCGTTTTTCTTTGCAAGTGCAACTGCTTTGAGTGCCGCCTCTCTTGATGGGCTTTCTGCAAGTGCCGTACCTGAAATGAGAATTGCTTTTGCACGGTTAATATAATCTTCGTCAATATCATCAACGTGAAGTTTTAAGTCAGCCGCTTCATTACGGTACATAACGATTGAACTCTCTGTTTCTGACTTGATTTCAGTAAATGTAAGACCGATTTTTTCACCATTTTCGCAACGTTTGATATGAGAAACATCAATACCCTCTTTTGCGAAATAATCTGTTACGAATGTGCCGAGCTGGTCATCTGAAACACGAGCGAAAAATCCGCATTTTTTACCAAGACGAGCAAGACCTACTGCAATATTTGCAGGTGAGCCACCTAAATATCTTTTAAAGGTTGTGCTCTCATTAAGTGGGCAATAATAGTCAACGGGATTAAGGTCAACCGCCACTCTGCCTAAAAGGATTAAGTCAAATTCTTTAGTGCTGTCAAATTCAATGTATTTCATAATTACAACTCCTTAATTGTTCATAAAACTGAATACTTTTATATGTCTTTTAACATTTTCATAAACACCCATAGCCATTTGATTGCTGAGTTCAAAATAATTTGCCTTTTCAATGGGTTTGCAATAATCAAGGGCATATTTTGCAAGATTGTCAAAACTTGCGGTGGCAATATTTATTTTGCGTACACCAAGCATTATTGATTGTTGGAACATCTCGTCGGTAATTCCCGTACCGCCGTGAAGAACTAATGGTGTGTCAACCATTTTATTGATGTCATCAAGCACGTCAAAGCGAAGATTGGGAAGTACCGGATAATTGCCGTGTGCATTACCGATTGCAACTGCCAATGCGTCAACCCCTGTTTCATCGCAGAAAAGTTTTGCATCGTCGGGCTTTGTGCAAAGGATTTCGTGAGCTGCACCGTCGCCCTCGTTACCGCCGACAACACCTAACTCTGCCTCAACGGTTGCACCGTATTCGTCTGCCATTTGGCGAACCTGTTTTACGGCTTTTATATTTTCTTCAAGTGGTAGAGTTGAGCCGTCAAACATTACAGAGGTAAAGCCCATTTCAAGTGCCTTCTGCACGGTTTCAATTTTAAGTCCGTGGTCAAGATGAACTGCAATTTGTACCTTTGAATTTTTTGCCGCAGAAATCATCATTGGTCCCATAAGCTCAAGTGGTGAGTTTTTGAGCCTACACTCTGCAATCTGAAGAATAATCGGTGTGTTAAGTTCTTCAGCAGCAGCAACGGCACCCATCACCATTTCCATATTACCAACGGAAAAAGCACCCACTGCAATATTCTGTTTTTCTGCATTTTCAAGGAGAGTTTTCATTGGAACTAATGCCAAAACAACCCACTCCAATCCATTTTATATTTAATCAATTTATTGTATCACTAAATATGTTCAAAATCAATGTTTTAAAGGTAAAAAATAGCAATCAAATTCTGTGCATTTCGCAAAAAAATCCGCCCACAATGTAGTGAACGGATTTTTGAATATTTAGTTGATTACTTAACCCATTTAAGCTTCCACATTACGAATGCACCGAGAACTGATGCCACAATACCTGGGAAGAGAAGTGTTCCTGCGTCAAGGCTTGGAGCAACAAGTAAAACACCAAGCATTACAAGAATTGGGAATATTGAAATTTTCCAATGCTTTGAGAAATATCCCGCTGCCAATGCACCGAAAAGTGCGGGCTGAACCTGTTTGAATGCGGGCATTAAAAGTTCACTGTTTGTAAAAGCGGGAAGGAATGGTTTAAACACCAATACACCAATCGCAATTATAACTGTTGTAACAATTGAAGATGTTGCAATTGCAATTGTTGAGATAACTTCGCCCTCTTCACTATTTGCTTTAACTTTAGCACTTTCCATAGAACTAATAGCACAAGGAAGCTTAAGGTTTGTGATATTACCTGTTACGAATGAAAGATATGTACCACCCGCACCAAGCATTGGTGTATAAATCAAAACTTCAACAACTGCAAGGGACCAGTAAAGTGGAATAAGCTTTAAAAGTCCGCTCATAACACCGCTTAATGATGGCCACACGCCCAAATATAAGCAAATTGAAAGAGGGAACATAATAAGCACACAAAGAGCTGTAATACTTGAAATTCTGCCCCAAGTATGGACACGGTCAAAATATGTTCTTTCTGTTTTATTTTTTCTCATATTTAACCCCTCCATTCAAAGACAGCAATTTCAGGTGGTAATACATTATATGCAACAACTGCAACCACCATTGCGATAATCATACCTATTGGCATAACAAATGGTTCAAGCCATGTAAGCTTGAGTTTTTTTGCTATGAATTCAAGAATTAATGAAGCACCCACAGCCACAACAAGTGTAATTACTGATAACACACCTGCACCGTCGCCAAATGTTTCGGGCTTACCCTTACCTGCAATTGCACGTGCAACGAATGCGCCGATAAGTCCGATAAATACTGCAGGAGTTAAAAGGTCGATAAAACCTGCGATACCGCTTGATTTTTTCTCTTTAGCTTCAGCTGTTTCTTCTTTATTTTCGTCTTTTTTACCTAAGTTGAGAACCTTTTTATGTAATGGCTTTGCAACGAATGGTAAAAGAACAAGTGAGAAACAAATACCAAGTGTCATAACCCACGCAACACCCGCAAAAACTGCAGGGTCAGTAATTGTTGATGAAATTCCGCCCTCTTGTCCTAAAGCAGCCATTGCATCACCCGCAGCCTTTGTTTCATATAACAAATTGCCGAGAACTGATAATCTTACCCACGGAATAACAAGTCCCAATGACGGTGCCAAAACAATAACCGTAGCAAGAACTGATAGTGCCGAAGGTATTGTAAAAACTGCACTTGATGTAACTGCATCACGTAATTTTTTCTTATCAAGACCTAATTTTTCACCCTGTTTCCAAGCTTTAACAAGGAAGAAAATTGATTGAGCAAGAACGAACAAAATAACGCCGCCGGCAATCAAGTACAAGCCTGTACTTTCTTTAAAGTCCATATCTTCATCTCCTAAAATAATATGGATTTATAATAACATAGATTATCAATAATTTCAATAATCTTTTTATTTGAACAACTGACAATCAAATTTGAGTTTGGCGAGGTTAATACTATCTACAAGTAATGTCATTCTGAGGGTCGCGAAGAATCTCTGTTTGGTTGAGATTCTTCGTCACTGCGTTCCTCAGAATGACACAAAGAAACCTACAACCCCCAATTTATCAAACAGCAAAAGGTTTGCATACTGTATTTATTGACAAGGTTATTATGTTTTGTTATAATTTTTGAGTAATAATTTGTTTTTAAAGGACGAAAAAATATGAGTGAAAGAAAGTTTTTAGACGCAGCATTAAACAAACCTGAACCAGGTGACAAAATTGAATACTTTAACAATATCAAAAGAAGAATGAACGGCTATGTTCTTACAGAAAACCAAAGAAATCAGCCTCAGGCAGGTTACTGCTATGAAATTGATGTCACTGATATGTGGGATGAGTATAAAAAATTAAAAGAAAATTGCGGATACAAGCTTTCTTTTAATACAATCATTATGAAGGCAATGGTTGAGGGCTTGAAAGCAGCACCAAGGCTTAATGCTCATATTGATTTTGACCATTTGCGTTGTTGCGGAACACTTACAATTAAAAAACACATTGATGTTTCAATGCCTGTTATGTTGGATAATGGTGACACATTCCCCGTTAAGATTTGTCATTGTGAAGAAAGAAATCTTCAAAGCTTACAAGAAGAAATCGATATTATGATACAAAAAATGAAGAATACTGATATTGACGGTGTTCTTTTTGACCTTGTTATTCAACGTACCGTAGGATTTTTACTTAAAGGTCAGATTAAAAAAACAGTTGCACAAAGTGTTGCCGGTATTGTAGGTAAGCATAAAATTGGTACTCTTGGCGGGTTCTTCAAGAAAAATGCAAAAGATGGTGAAAAAGGTCTTAAATATTATCATCTTAATGAGGGTTCGGTTTGTTTCTCAAACTGGGCAGGGCTTTACAAGGGTCTTCGTGGATTTGAAACCACATCACCACTTCTTTACCCCCAAGTATTTATGATGGGTGTTGGCGGGTTCATTGAAAAGGATTTTGCGTACAGAAATGAAAAAGGTGAAATTGACCTTAAAACAAGAAAAATGCTTCCTGTAACTCTTACATTTGACCACAGAATCGGTGCTTTTAATGACGTTATTCCGTTTATGAAGAGAGTGGATGAAATTTTTGAAAACCCACAAGAAATTCACCAATGGTAAATTATATTAACAAAATTTTGGCGAGATATTTATCTATCTCGCCTTATTTATTGAATTGGGGATTGGCGAATTGATTTAATGAATGATGAATGATGAATACTGAATGATTTCGGAACTGCGTTGCGATTATAAAAAACAGGTCAGTTCGACAAATTCAAATTTGTAAAAAAATATTCCTCAATTATCAATTTAGCGATTTAATTTTCTGTATTGACAAAGTTAAAAAAATGCTATAAAATATAACACAAATCAAATATCGCCTTTTAAAAACAGTGAAGAAAACAAGACATAACTCACTCGCTTTCAGAGAGTTGCCGTTCGGTGCAAGGCAACACAGTGTTTATGTGTATAACTCATTTCGGAGTTGCATAAGTGAAATCATAGCTTATGACGGTTGACCCCGTTACAAAGTCAGGCTTTGTTAGAAGTCGCTAAGGTCGGCATTGCCGATGAATTAGGGTGGTACCACGGTAGAATTTTTCCATCGTCCCTATCAATCTTTGTTGATGATAGAGGCGATTTTTCATTTTATAATTGGAGGAAAAGAAAATGAGAAAAGGTTGCGAAAAATATATTCCTTTTATACCAATCAATATTCCTGACAGACAATGGCCGTCAAAGTCCATTGAAAAACCGCCCGTATGGTGTTCGGTTGACTTGCGTGACGGTAATCAGGCACTTATTGACCCAATGAATTTACAAGAAAAAATTGAATATTTTAAAACACTTATAAATATCGGTTTTAAAGAGATTGAGGTGGGCTTCCCCTCTGCTTCTGAAACTGAATATGAAATTCTTCGTACACTTATTGAAAAGAATTTAATTCCCGATGATGTTACAATTCAGGTGCTTGTTCAAAGCCGTGAACACTTAATCCGAAAGACTTTTGAAGCAATTGACGGTGCTAAAAATGTAATTATCCATTTTTACAACTCAACCTCAACTCTTCAGAGAAAAGTTGTTTTCAAAAAAGATATGGACGGTGTTATTGACATCGCAGTTCAGGGTGCAAAGCTCATTAAAGAGCTTACCGACGAATTAAAAGCGGAAAAAGACGTCAACATTCGTTATGAGTATTCACCCGAAAGCTTTTCGGGCACAGAAATGGACAATGCGGTGCTTATCTGTGAAAAGGTTATGGAAGCACTTGACATTAACGAAGATAACAAGATTATTCTTAATCTTCCTGCAACTGTTGAGGGCAGCACACCAAACGGTTATGCTGACCAAATTGAGTATTTCTGCCGTAAGCTTAAAAACCGTGAGAATGCAATTATCAGTTTGCATCCCCACAATGACAGAGGTACTGCAGTTGCTGCCGCCGAGCTTGGTCTTTTAGCAGGTGCTGACAGAATTGAAGGTACACTTTTCGGCAATGGTGAGCGTACAGGTAATGTTGACATTGTAACACTTGCACTTAATATGTTTACACAGGGCATTGACCCAATGCTTGATTTCTCACATATGAACGAAATCAAAGAAATGTTTGAACGTACTACAAAAATGCCCGTTGACCCAAGAAAGCCCTATGGCGGTCAGCTTGTTTTCACTGCATTCTCCGGTTCGCATCAAGATGCTATCAACAAGGGCAAGGAATATATGCGTACAAGCGGTACAGAATATTGGGAAGTTCCCTATTTGCCCATCGACCCTGCCGATGTAGGTCGTGAATATGAGCCGATTATCCGTATCAACAGTCAGTCCGGCAAGGGCGGTGTTGCCTACATTATGGCAGAATACGGTTACAATATGCCAAAGGCTATGCACCCCGAATTTTCAAAGATTGTGCAGAAGGTCTGCGACGAAAAGGGAAAAGAACTTCAAAAAGAAGAAGTATATGCACTTTTCAAGCAGGAATATCTCAATGTTGCAGGTCCTTACAAACTTCTTAGTTATAAATTCTATGAAGAACGTGAGCACGGTGAAGAACAGTCAAGAGTTCATTTTGTCGGCACAATTCAATACAATGGCAACGAGCCACAGAGTATTGAGGGCATTGCAGCAGGTCCTATCGGTGCCTTCTGTCAGGCTATGAACACAATAGGTCTTGGTGATTATCACTTTATTGACTACTCTGAACACGCAGTTTCAGTGGGTTCAGACTCAAAGGCTGTCAGCTATATTCACATTACAGACCCACAGGGCAAGGATGTTTTCGGTATTGGTATTTCACACAATATCAACTACGCATCAATCAAGGGTATTCTTTGTGCAGTTAACCGCTGTCTTCCAAATGTGGTAAGGGAGGAAAAATAATATGAAAGAATATAAAATAGTTGTATTAAAAGGTGACGGAATTGGTCCTGAAATCGTTGACGAAGCTCTTAAGGTTCTTGATGCAACGGGTGAAAAATATGGTTTTAAATTCAGTTACGATTACCAGCTTATCGGCGGTTCTGCCATTGACGAAACAGGTGAGCCACTTCCACAAGCAACTATTGATGCTTGTAAAAAGGCAGATTGCGTATTCCTCGGTGCAGTTGGCGGTCCTAAATGGGACACTCTTCCCGGTAATCAGCGTCCTGAAAAGGGACTTTTGGGTATTCGTGGTGCGTTAGGTCTTTATGCAAATCTTCGTCCTGCAAAGATTTTTGAGCCACTTAAATCTGCATCACCTATCAAGGATAGTATTATCGGTGACGGACTCGACATTATGATTGTCCGTGAACTTACGGGCGGTATTTATTTCGGTGAAAGAGGTCGCAAAGAGGTTGACGGTAGCCCTGCCGCTTATGATACTGAAATGTACTCTGTTCCCGAAATTGAAAGAATTGCAAGAACTGCCTATGAAATGGCTATGAAGAGAAACAAAAAACTCACAAGTGTTGACAAGGCAAATGTGCTTGAAAGTTCTCGTCTTTGGCGAGAAACTGTTATTAAAATGTCCGCAGAATACCCTGATGTTGAACTTTCACATATGTATGTTGACAACTGTGCTATGCAGTTAGTGAGAAATCCAAGACAGTTTGACGTTATTGTGACTTCAAATATTTTTGGTGATATTCTTTCTGATGAGGCTTCTATGATTTCAGGCTCAATCGGTATGCTCGCAAGTGCATCTCTTGCAACAGGTAAAATGGGACTTTACGAGCCAATTCACGGCTCTGCACCCGATATTGCAGGTCAGCAAAAGGCTAATCCTCTTGCTACAATTCTCTCTGCGGCAATGATGCTTCAGTACTCTTTTGATGAAAAAGATGCCGCAAAATCAATTGAAGATGCAGTTAACGAGGCACTTAAAATTGCACGTACACCCGACATTTACGAAGATGGATTTAAGAAAGTTACAACATCTGAAATGGGTGATTTGGTGGTTTCGTTGCTTAAATAACAATTAAATTTAGTGTCATACTGAGGAACGAAGTGACGAAGTATCTCAATAGAGATTCTTCGCGACCCTTAGAATGACACTAATTGATTTTAAGAGGTTTTTTATGAAAACACTTTATATTAGCGATATGGACGGTACTCTTTTGCAAAGTAATGGTAAAATGAGTGCTTACACAAAAGAGAAGCTTAATGAATTTTTTAAAAAAGGAATACCCTTTTCTGTTGCTACGGCTCGCAGTATGGTAAGTGCTATGCCACTTTTAGAGGGTGTTCATTTTGCCGCACCCATTGTGCTGATGAACGGCGTTTTCGTTTATGACACAGAAACAAAAAAGGCGGTAAAATACCACGAAATTTCACATTCAGCATTACAAAAAATTCTTGATTGCTTTTATGAAAAAAATCTTCATCCTTTTATGTTCTTGTATGGGGATGATTACAAATTGTCAATCAAATATACCGAATTTGACAATGATGGTATGAAAGAGTTTTACGATATGCGTGTTGATATGCTTGAGGGCAGATTTACGCAGACTGATGACCTTACAAATATTCCGAAAGGTCAACACCCTGTTTACATCAACTATTATGCCCTGCCCCAATATCTTGACGAGGTTGTTGAAAAGTTGAAAGCAATTCCTGAAATTGATTTCGCATATTATAAAGACAGTTATTCTGATGATTGGCTTATTGAAATTTACTCACATACCGCATCAAAAGCAAATGGTGCAAAAGAAGTTCAGGAAATTGTTGGTGCAGATAAGATTACCGCATTCGGCGATAATCTTAATGACATTATAATGCTCAATGGTGCAGATACGGCGGTAGTGGTAGAAAATGCCGTACCGCAGGTAAAAGAAATCGCTGATGTGATTATCGGCACAAACAACGACAACAGTGTTGTAAAATATATTGAAGAAAAAGAAAATGCTTAAGGAAAAATCCTTAAGCATTTTTTATATTAAAACAAGATAACCTTTCAATGCCAAATCAAGATTTATTGCATCAAATCCGTCAACTGCTCCGTCTTCATTTATGTCGGCACGGCTGAACATAATTTTATCGGTTATTTTTGCACTTGTTGATACAAGTTTTACAAGCAAATCATAGTCTGCAATATCTACCTTACCGTCACCATTTACGTCGCCCTTGAGCCTTGACGGTGGCATATTATTAAGCATCAAGTCAAGAATGATTACATCAATTCCGTCAACTGCCCCGTCATTATCCATATCACCTACAATGCTTATAAGGTGCGACTGCTTTTTTTGAAGTGAAGCAACCTTGACAAGAATTTCATAATCTTCACGGTCAATTTTTCCGTCGAAATTCACATCACCTTTTTCGCTCTTATCAATCGCAATAAAAGTAATGTTATTATCATTTGCGAATTTTTGTGCGAATGTATCTGTATAACCGAAAATTCTTGCCTTTTCAGTTGAAACGAATGCATTTTTCGCAATTTTCGTGACAGATGAGGGAATCACAATATTTTTATTCAATAATGCTTCACCAATTATTTCAGTTGCGCCGTCACGTATCACGCATTCACTAACTTGATAATCAGTTCCCACGACACGATTACCCATATAAAGCACACCATCAATCCAATTTTCAGGATTATTATAATAGCCCGTGTTATAAATAGCATTGGCATTGAAAACTGCGTTTTCCGGAATATCAAGTTTTTCAAGAGATGTGCAATCTTTAAATGCATTGTCGCCGATATAATCAATCGACTCCATATTTCTTACACTTTCAAGACTTGTACAGCCCTCAAAGGTGTTACATCCGATTGTCACTATTGATGAGGGCAGACCAACGTCTATGGCTTTTGTATTACCCTTAAATGCACCGTCGGCAATAACCAATGTTCCGTATTTCAAGCTGTACATTCCCTCAAGCTCAATCTCAATAAGATTTTTCCCAAGGTAAAGGTATTGAAGTACGGGTGCACCAATATCTTCCCAATCAATTGAGCCACCGCCATTACCACTGCCAATTCCAACATTGCCTGACGAAGAACTGCCGCCCTGTGTTTTCTTCAATCTCCAATTGGACTTATTATTATAATATGCAGTATTGTAAATCGCTTTTTCACCAATGTGAATTATTGTATCAGGCAAAGAGATTGCCGCAAGTGATGTGCAATTCTCAAAAGCAGAAGCACCAATATCTTTAATTCCCGACGTTACCGTAACCGATTTTAATTCAGCATTTCCTTTAAAAGCACCCTCGGCAATTGCAACAACAGGAATACCGTCGATTGTTGCAGGGACTGTTACGCTTGTTTTGCCACTACCGATATATTTTGTAATTATAATCTCTTCATCAACAATTTCATAGGAAAAACTGCCATAATCAAGGGCAAAAGACGGCAAAGAAAAACTGCAAGTAATAATAGTTATCGCAATTAAGATTGATAATATTTTCTTCATTTCAGCACCGTCCTTTCAAATATATGTAGTTATTGTATCATTAAATAAAAATTATTGCAAGAAACAAAAACACATTTGAATAAATTGGGGGTTGTTGGGGTCTTTTGCCTTCCCCTTGAGGGGAAGGTGGATTTGCCGCAAGGCAAAGACGGATGAGGTGGAAAACTAATTGATTATGATATGTAACGGTTGCTATCGCAACCTACACCTCATCAGTCACTTTGTGACAGCTTCCCCTCAAGGGGAAGCCAATTATCACCCCGACAATTTTAAATTTGTT
>JAZNZJ010000066.1:0-4216 GCA_045594885.1 Candidatus Fimenecus sp.
TCCTTCAACACCGAGTGATTCAAAGCCCGACATAGCATCTTTAATAATTAGTGACTGAAAATTATCACAGAATTCAGCAAGTGTGGTTTCTGTTTCTTCGCCACTATCCATATTCTTGATTTTAATATTTCCTGTTTCAATTTCATTATCACCGAGAACAAGAGTATAGAGTGCACCGATTTTATTAGCATATTTCATCTGTGCCTTTAAGCCTCTGCCAACTGTATCAAACTGAATACACATTCCCTCGCTTCTTAAGTCTTTTGAAATTTCTGCTGCCTTAAGATTTGCGTTTTCGCCCATACTTGCAATGTAAAGGTCGCACTTTTTAGCCTCGGGGAATGGAGTTTTCTGTGCCTCCATTAAAAGTAAAAGTCTTTCAAGCCCTAAACCAAAACCACAAGCGGGGAGTGGCTGACCGCCCATTTCTGCGATAAGACCATCATAACGTCCGCCACCGCAAACTGTACCCTGTGCACCGATTTCTTTTGAAACAAATTCGAAAACGGTTCTTGTGTAATAGTCAAGACCACGAACAATCTGTGGATTAACTGTGTATGAAATATTCATAGCATCAAGATATTTCTTAACGCTTTCAAAGTGATTTTTACAATCATCACAAAGGAATTCAATAACCGTTGGTGCTTTTTCTGCAATACCGCTACATACGGGACTCTTGCAGTCAAGAATTCTCATTGGATTTCTGTCAAGACGACCAAGGCAAGTTTCACAAAGGTCGCCCTTATACTGTTCAAAATACTCTTTAAGAGCCTTATGATAATGCTTTCTGCATTCGGGACAACCGATTGAGTTGATTTCAAGAGCGAGGTTGTTAATTCCAAGATAGTTGAAAACCTCGTTTGCGAGTGAAATAACCTCTGCATCCGCACTTGGAGCACCTGCACCAAAGCATTCAACACCGAATTGATGGAATTCACGAAGACGACCTGCCTGAGGCTTTTCGTAACGATAGCAAGATGTGAGGTAGTAAATCTTCTGGGGAAGTCCCTCATTGAAAAGACCGTGCTCAAGGAATGCTCTCACCGCACCTGCTGTCCCCTCGGGACGAAGTGTAATACTTCTGCCACCTTTATCTTCAAAGGTGTACATTTCTTTCTGAACGACGTCAGTTGTTTCTCCTACACCGCGTTGAAAAAGCTCGGTATGTTCAAAAACGGGAGTACGCATTTCGTGAAAACCGAAGTTTTCTGCAGTTTCTCTTACGGCTGACTCCACATATTGAATTTTGTGACTGTTTGCAGGGAGTGTGTCTTGAGTTCCCTTAATCGCATTTGTAATTAAAGCCATAAAAAATCTTCCTTATATATTAGGTGTGCCTCACCTTGAGAAAGTGAGGCAGTTTTTAAAATTGTGTAGTTTTAATTTTTGGGATTGATAATATCTCTCCAGTCAAGGTCACCGCGTTCAAGTGAATGAATGAGTGCCTCGGCAGTTGCTATATTTGTAGCAACGGGTACGTTATGAACATCGCAAAGCCTTAAAAGTGTACTATGATTAGGTTCGTGTGGCTTGGGGTTAAGCGGGTCACGGAACATTAAAAGTAAGTCGATTTCATTACAAGCAATTCGTGAGCTGATTTGTTGGTCGCCGCCCTGAGAACCGCTTAAAAACTGCTGAATTTTAAGCCCTGTTGCTTCTGACACCATTTTGCCCGTAGTACCTGTTGCACAAAGAGAGTGACGGGAGAGAATTCCGCAATATGCAATACAGAATTGTGTCATAAGTTCTTTCTTTGAGTCGTGTGCCATAAGTGCAATATTCATACAATAACCCCTTTCTAAATCACTGTTAAGGTATTCGCTAATAATTACATACTATAATATCAAAATTTTTTTTATTTTTCAACATTTTTTTGAAAATAAGTCTATAAATATAATGGTATTTCGTTACCCATAATCCTCTGTGCAATATTATTGAAGGCAGTTTTAGCATCTGAGTATTGTGAAAGTGTTTTTTCAGTCACAGAAACATAGGTTAGATTGCGGTCTTCGGGCACAATTCCTAATAGTCTTAAATAGGTTTTGTCAATCATAGTGTCTATATTTAACAGTTTGCCCGATTTTATCGCTTTTTTATCAAATCGGTTGATAATAAGACGAATACAATTTTCTTTAATACCTGTTTTAACAAGCATATCACCCGCAATACAGGCACTTCTTGCACTGACCTCGTCGGGAGTTGAAACAACAATACACTCGTCAGAGCAATTGCTGTAAATCTGAGGTAATTCGCCAATTCCCGCAGGAGCATCAATGAAGATGTAATCATAATCATTACTGTAAACAGATAAAAGTTTTTTAAATCTTTCAATATTTATATTTTCTGAATATTCCAACGGTGCGGGTAAAAGCTGAAGCTTTTCGTCATAAAAAAGTCTTGCTTTCTGTGGGTCGCATCTATCGGCAACAACATCTGACCAGTCATATAATACCATTTCCTGAAGACCTGAAAGCAGGTCAAGACAACGAAGTCCCACGTCACCGTCAATGAGTAAGACTCTTTTATTCTTTTCAGAAAGTGCCAAAGCAATATTAAAGCAGAAGGTTGATTTACCAACACCGCCCTTACCTGAAACAACTGTATATATTTTAGCCATAGCCGATTCCTCTTTTATGTATCATTATTGCAGAATTATTCTAACATAAAACAATGTTTTTGAAAAGGTTTTAATATGATTTTTCTTTTGACCTTATGTGACCAAATAAAACAAATTTTATTGACGTAATACGGCAGAAAACTTAAAAGGACAAGCATATAATGAATGAACGAACAGATTTATGAAAAACGAGGTGAATTTATGAAAGCACAGGAATTCGGACAAGATGTTGAAAATCAACGTGTTAAATTTTCAGATTTAGGGAAATCGGCACTGCTTCAGTTTTTACATTTTGCACTTGCGGTATTTACGGCATCTGCTTCAACCCGTGAATTTTTTTCACCTTTGGGAATAGCATTTTGCAGTGGTACAAAACGAGAATACACGTTGTTTTCGTGCTTTGGTGCAATGCTCGGGTACATAATTTCAAATGATTATCTCGCCGCATTCAGATATGTAATGGCACTCATAATGGTCTATATTTTAAAGGTTTATGTTAACAGCTTTTCATCGTTAAAAGAAAATAATATTGCCCCCGCAGTCATTTCTCTTTTCGCAACGGCATCAACGGGAATTGTGATTACGGTCACCTCTGCATTTGATTTGCAACAGATTTTTCTGCGTATTTCAGAAAGCACAACCTCATTCGGTGGGGCATATTTTTTCACTACAGGATTTAACACCTTTTTTAAGGTGAAAGACAATAAAACTATCAACGGCAGAGAACTTGCATCACTGTCAATTGCGGTTATAATGTTGCTTTTGTCCTTTTCAAAACTGAATTTAGCAGGACTTAGCCCCGCAGATATAATATGCTCATATCTCATAATGGTGTCGGCTTATGTTTTTAATGAAACGGGCGGTGCGATTATCGGAACGGGAGTGTCATTGGGCTTTGCTATGACGGGCAACAGCTCACCACAGGTATTCTGTTACAGCGCATCAGGACTTTTCTCGGGGCTTTTTTCATATTCGGGCAGGGTGCTTTGTGCAATGGCATATGTTTTTTCTTATGGTGCTATGTTCCTATTCTTCGAGGGCAGTGACGAGAGTATATTAAATCTTGTCGAAACGGCAATTGCATCAGTGTTTTTTGTACTCACACCCCAGAAAATTATATATCAGGCAAAAATGCGGTTGTCAGTTTCATCAACTGCGGGTGATGGCACGGCGGTGCGTAATATGATGGCTTCAAGGCTGAGAATGGCTCGTAATGCGGTTTGTGATATGTCGGGTACTGTGTCAAAGGTATCAGAAATACTCAAAGAGAAGGCAATTCCCGATACTACGGGAGTCTATCTTTGTGTGCGTGACTCGGTCTGCTCGGACTGTGCAAGTTTTGATAAATGCTGGACAGAGGACGTTTCGGGTACTATATCGGAATTTGATTTGATGATTGAAGAAATAAGAAAAACCGGCAGTGTTACCTCGTCTTTTGTGCCACCCTCATTACAGAGCAGATGCATAAGAATAATGTCACTCTGCGACAGCTTTAATAAAAATTATTCATCATATTCTGCACGTCTTGGTGCACAGGGGAGAATAAACGAAATGAGAAAAATTACTGCGGACCAGTTCGATACAGTTTGTGAAATGCTT
>JAZNZJ010000067.1:0-25653 GCA_045594885.1 Candidatus Fimenecus sp.
ATACAATTCGCCATTTTGGGATACATACTCTATATTTGTGACTAAAGAAATTTTATACTGTGTTGATTTGCTTTTGGAGAGTTGTTCAAAAAACAAACATTAAAACCGACGAAGTGATTCACTCCGTCGGCGTATTATAAAATACTATATTATGATTATGTATCGTATAATTTTATTTGTTGTCTTTTTTCTTTTTCATAAGAACAACTACAACAACTGCACCTGCTACAAGTACAAGGATGATACCGATTATTAACCAAACAGAATTTTTGTTATCATCGTTATCATTGTTATTGTCGTCCGCATTGATGTCCTCGTTTTGTTCTGTGGTATTATCAGGAGTGAGATTATCTGTGTTTTCCACATCTGCCGATTCGTCATTATTAGTTGTCGGTTTAGTTGGATTTTTGTCAGGCTTTGCTGTGTCGTCTGCTTTGTTGATGGTTGTCGTTGTTGTGTTATCGGGGACTTCCACAGGCAACTTATAACCACAAACATCACACTTGCCGTCTTTATTGGAATCAGAATGCTTTTGCTTTTCGCCTACAAGTGAGCCACAATTTTTGTCTGTACAAATCTTCCAATGGTTATCAGGGTCAGTTTGCCATGTTGTGCTTGCTGTATGTACATGGTCTTTTTTTGTAGCGGTCAATGTTACTGACACATTGATGCTACCATCATCAAATGTTTCAACCGTAGCGGTTTTACCATTAATTTTTACTGAAATATTTTTACCGAATTTATATCCATCCTTTGGAAGAAGGGAAATTTTTACAGTATAAGTTTTACCACCCTCAAAGGTTTCAGTTGTACCGGGGCTGATAAAAGAAGTTGAAGATTTGTACCATGCTATACCGTTTTTATAAATTCTTGTGCTTGTACCATTTAATCCGTTGTCACTGTAATAACCTGTTCCATCGATTTTGTTATAGGCAGGTTTTGCACCTTCTGCCGGAGAAGTAACCGAGAGGTCAAGGCTATTGATTTCTCTTTTGCCGTCACCGGGAACAAGATTGCTGAGCGATACCGCAATATGAGTTTCGTCTTTAACTTCAAGTGTCGCAGCAGTGCCATTGATAGTGCATCTGGTGCTTGAACTGAACTTGTAGCCATCTTTTGCGGTGAGATAATAAGTTACCTTGTATTTTACGCCCTCTTTAAAGGGGTTGTTTACAGTAAGATTTACACCACTACTCTGATTGGTCCAAGTAACGCCGTTTGAACAGTTAGAAACTGTACCATATTTTTCGCTGAAGTATTTGCTTGTATCTACCTTAGCAAAGGTTGGGGTTTTACCTATAACCGGCTTAACAACTGTTAAATCAACAGAAGAAATGAGGGTTTTAGGTGTTTGAACATCAGATGTCAAGGTGGTTACCACCAAAATACTGCCGTCATCATAAGTTTCTACAGTTGCATTTTTACCATTGATTTTTGCTGACACGTTTGCTGCAAATGAAAAATTGCCTTTAGGTAGCAAGTTGATTTTTACAGTATAGGTTTTACCACCCTCAAAGGTTGCAGTTGTACCGGGGCTGAAATATGATGTGGAACTTTTAAACCAAGCAATACCGTTTTTAAAAATACGAGTAGATGTTCCTTGCAAACCATTATCGCTGTAATATCCACGACCGTCAATTTTGTCATAGGAAGGCTTTTCACCTTCTTTTGGTGAAGGCACTGTTAGGTCAAGTTGACTGATAACTTCTTCTTTGGCAGCGAAAACAGTTGTTGTTGGAATCATACACAACAACATAATTATTGCCAACGTCATACAAATAATTTTTTTCATAAAGCATTTCTCCTTTTTTATTTTTTGAAGAGTAGAGTCCTTCTATTGAAAACTTCAATATTTTGCTATATAATATTGAAGCACGATATTATTATAATTATACTTACTTTGATTGTCCCCACACTAAAAGTGTGGTTTACGGTTTTTTCAAAAATTCTTGACGAAGTTTGTCGGGTATTTATTACTCTTTAACATATTTAGGAGAGCAAAATGAAAAAGTTTTTTGCAATAATGTTAGTTGTTCTATCATTAATATTTAGTTTAAGCGGATGCACTACCGTTGGCGATAAAAATGCAAGTGTGTCCATTATTTATGGCGCTGCTACTATATTGTCATTTGTGCTTTTAATTGGTTGCTTATTTTCGGTTCGTAAAAATAAAATATGGTTTTATGTGCTTTTTTCGTCTGTATTAGTGGTGAACATCGGATACACTTTGTTATCTGTTTCCTCTGATTTGGAAATGGCTCTTTGGGCAAACCGTATTTCTTATCTTGGCTCGGTATTTTTACCTTTTTCTATGTTAATGATTATTTTAAATGTGACTAACACTTCATTCAAAAAAGAATTGCCACGGGTTTTATTTGCAATTTCTGTTCTTGTTTTTCTTGTTGCAGCAAGTCCCGGAATACTGGATATTTACTACAAAGAGGTAACTTTTGAAGTCGTGAATGGCGTGTCTACGCTTGTGAAAGTTTACGGACCATTGCATCCGCTTTACTTATTCTATCTACTGGGATATTTCTTCGCTATGGTTACGGTTATTATCAGAGCACAGATAAAAAAGACAATTGACACAACTATTCACGCTGTTATTCTTGCAATAGCGGTATTTGTTAATATCGGTGTATGGTTTATTGAACAGCTTGTAAGTATTGATTTTGAAATGCTTTCAGTTTCATATATTATTAGTGAATTGTTTTTACTTGGTGTTCATCTTGTAATGAGTGAAAATCAAAAACTGCGTGAGATAGTCAAACAGGTTGAGTCGGTGCAGAATTATTCTGAAGAACAAAACGCAGATGTTATGCTTGAAAATCCCATAGAAACCGAAGCAATTACACCGGAGCGTATAGAAGCCTTTATGATTGGCCTTGAAGAAATGACACCTACTGAGAAAACAATCTACGAGGCATATATAGCTCGTGCTACTACAAAAGAAATTATGGCAAACTTAAATATTAAGGAAAACACCCTGAAATATCACAACCGAAACATTTATAGCAAGCTGGGAGTCTCTTCCCGTAAAGAACTTTTGGAGATTCATAAACACCTTAAATCCGTAAAAGCAAAACTTGGAGAGATAAACAGTAATTTTGTCAAATAGGTTAGATGAATTTCCTAAATAATCAACTTAATAGGCAATAAAAAAAGCGTTGCAAGAGGGGAGTGATATTCCAAATTGCAACGCTTAATTCTTTTATATAGTTTTAAAGTAATTCTTTTGCTCTTTCAAACAATTCAGAACGATTGTTGATGTTAAGCTTTTTGAAAATGCTTGATGTATGTTTTTTGATTGTGCTTTCTGTTACAAAAAGTTCATCGGCAATATCTTTTCGCTTTTTGTTCTGCATAATCAGTTTTAAAACCTCTTTTTCACGTTGAGAAAGAGAATGGACATCTTCCCAGTTTTCAAAAATAACATCAATCTGATTTTGCTCAAAATACTTGATATTTGCCATTTCTTCATTAGAAACAGTTTGTGCTGTTTCGGTTTGAATTACAACAGATTCGGAAGAAATTCCTTGAGTATCTGCAAGACCGTAATCCTGTAGAATTCCGTATAGGAATAGTATTAAGCCCTCTGTGATTATATAGGATATGGACATAAATTCAAATCCTGCTTTTATGGCATTTTCAATAAGCCAGATTGCAATATTGCCGATAACAACAAATGCAAGAAAAATGGAGTGTTTAATAGATACTACGGTCTTTTTAACGGCTGTGTATATTATAATTGCAATCATTGCAGAGAAATACGCAAACAGAAAAACCTTATATAATTTATGTAAAGGACCGTAATCTTTAACAAGTGTACCAACACCATTTATAATTTCAAAAGAAACATTTTTATAATAAATTGGCAACCATCCGCCACTTGAAGCAATGAAAAGCATTATCATATTGTTGCCGATTAAAATACCCGGCAAACATTTCGGATAAGCGAATCTTGACAGATTCATTATCATCATCAGTACGGAAAAAGGCAGAAATATGTTTCCAAGGTACGCAATTCTGTTTGCCCATAAAGCAAAATCAAGACTTTTTGCAACGGAGAGAAGAAAATAACCTAAATCACATACTGCTACACAAACAAAAAGAAGCAGCAACCAAACATCACGTTTTCTGTCAACTACAAAATACGCAATAATCATCAAAAGAGAAATAACAAAAATAATACCATAAAGTGTAGCCATATTATTCCTCCTTTGTTGATTTAAGTTCAATTCCGTTACGCATACAGAATGAATAGAATTTACCCACCATTGCAAGATGTGGTGTTCTGTTTTCTCTTTCCCAACGGCTGACAGTTGCATATGAAATGCCGATTTGCTCAGCAAGTTCAGTCTGTGTCAGTTGTAAAAGAACACGAACAGTTTTAACCTGTTCTGGAAAGTTTAAGTTTTTTATATCAATTTTCATAGTTTAACTCCATAACTTTATATATCATAATATAGCATAATTTGAATTTTATGTCAATTTTTGCATTAAATTGTTATATATCTTTTCGTTTATGCAATATGTACAAATAGATAGTTTGTTTTTTGACATGGTAGCCCTAAAGGTAGCCTTCTTTTTTAGAAAGTAACCTATGGGGCTACTTATTTTATGTATATATAAAGGATAAAATTATATTGTAATATAGTACTAAGGAGGGCTGTGTTATGCTGAAAGCTGTAACAAAAAGATTTACTGACAAGTCAACAATAAAGCAGTTTGAGTTTGAGTTCTATTGTGACTGTTGCGGTAAACCGATAAAAACAGACATACACGAATTTGTTTCAGGTTTCAAAGATAAAAAGTTTTTAAGTAATGATGAACGAGAAGCAAGAGCAATTATTTACGCAAATGACCACGGAAAAGCTTATGAACGTGCAAACAATGAAGTACGACTTGAACTTAATAAATGTGAAATTTGCGGAAATATGGTGTGTGAAGAATGCACGGTATATGGGGTGGACCTTCAAGGAGGCCTATGTTGTAAAAACTGTGCTGAAAAATAAAATAGTTAGTTGAAGGGAGAAATAAATATGGGACTTATTAAAGCAGGCGTAGGAGCACTCGGCGGTGTTCTTGCTGACCAATGGAAAGAGTTTTTCTATTGTGATTCAATCGACAAGGATGTAATGGTGGTAAAAGGAACGAAGCGTGTAGGCGGACGTTCCTCAAACACAAAAGGAAGCGACAATATCATTTCGAATGGTTCAGGCATTGCAGTTGCTGACGGACAATGTATGATTATTGTTGAACAGGGCAAGATTGTTGAAATCTGTGCTGAACCCGGTGAGTTCACTTATGATGCATCAACTGAGCCAAGTATTTTCTCAGGTAAACTCGGTGACAGCATAAAAGAATCTTTCAGGACAATCGGCAAACGATTTGCTTATGGTGGGGATACAGGAAAAGACCAAAGAGTTTATTATTTCAACACAAAAGAGCTTGTGGGCAATATGTTTGGTACACCAAACCCTGTTCCGTTCAGAGTTGTTGACAGAAATATAGGATTAGACATTGATATTTCTGTTCGTTGTAACGGTACATATTCATATAAAATCAGTGACCCAATTTTATTCTACACAAATGTATGTGGTAATGTTGAAAGAGAATACACAAGAGAAGAAATTGATGCTCAATTAAAGTCAGAGTTTTTAAATGCTTTACAACCTGCATTTGCAAAGATTTCTGATATGGGAATCCGTTACAGTGCATTACCCGGTCACACAATGGAACTGTCCGATGCAATGAACGACGTTCTTACTGAAAAATGGGTAAATCTTCGTGGCCTTTCAGTAGTGTCTGTTGCAATCAATTCGATTACAGCACCTAAAGAAGACGAAGATATGATTAAACAGCTTCAGAGGAATGCTGTTATGCGTGACCCGACAATGGCTGCTGCAACACTCGTTGGTGCTCAGGCTCAGGCTATGCAGGATGCTGCAAAGAATGAAGCAGGTGCTATGACAGGCTTTATGGGTATGGGTATGGCAATGAATGCAGGTGGTGGCATGAATGCACAGAATCTTTTCGCTATGGGACAGCAACAAGCTGTGCAACAAGCACCTGTACAGAATGGCTGGAGTTGTTCTTGCGGTAATACAGTTTCAGGCAATTTCTGCCCTAACTGCGGTGCAAAGAAGCCTGAACCTAAGCCTGCGGGAGATAGCTGGAAATGCTCCTGCGGTGCAACAGCTAACGGAAAATTCTGTCCTGAATGCGGTTCACCAAAACCTGCTGATGAAGGCTGGACTTGTTCATGCGGTGCAGTAAATAAAGGAAAATTCTGTCAGAATTGCGGTAGTCAGAAACCAGCCGGTGCACCTCTTTATCAATGTGATAAATGTGGTTGGAAACCTGCTGACCCACACAATCCACCAAAATTCTGCCCTGAATGTGGCGATATTTTTGATGTAAACGATGCTAAATAATTATTAGGAGGAAAATATAATGGGACTTTTTGATAAAAAATATTGTGATATCTGTGGTGAAAAAATTGGTCTTTTAGGTAATAGAAAACTTGAAGACGGAAATATGTGTAAGGATTGTGCAAAGAAACTTTCACCTTTCTTCAGCGAAAGAAGAAGCTCAACTGTTGCAGAAATTAAAAATCAACTTGCGTACAGAGAACAGAATAAGCAGATTCTTGCAGGTTTTACACCGATGTTCACCTTTGGTGAGAACGACAAAATCTACATAGACCCTATGAAGCAGAGTTTTGTTGTTTCACGTCGTAATCCTGGAAGTTGGAGTGATGAAAACCCTGATGTTATTCCGCTTTCAAGTGTTACAGGCTGTAACCTTAGAATTGATGAAGACCGTGAAGAAATTTACACGCAGGGTAAAGACGGAGAAAGAGTAAGCTACAATCCGCCGAGATATAAGTTTACTTATGATTTCTATATCGATATCAATGTAAACAATCCTTATTTTGACGAAATTACTGCAAGACTCAATGACAGCGACGTTGAGGGTATGGGTACAATGGAATATAACCGCTATCAGCAGACTGCACAGCAGGTTATAAACAACCTTACACAAAACGGTAATGCAGGAATGAATAATGGCTTTAATCAACCAATGAATAACGGTTACAACCAGCCGATGAATAACGGCTACAATCAACCAATGAACAACGGTTACAATCAGCCTATGAACAACGGCTATAATCAGCCAATGAACAACGGTTACAATCAGCCTATGAACAATGGCTATAATCAGCCAATGAACAATGGCTACAATCAGCCAATGAATAATGGTTACAATCAGCAACCGGCTTATGGTCAGCCTGTTCAAACACAAACACCTGTATCTCAGGCTTGGGTTTGTCCTGCTTGTAATGCTACAAATGAGGGTGGCAGATTCTGTATGGCTTGTGGTACACCACGAGGATAAATAATGAAAAATAAAACTATACTCGCAATAATTATTATTCTTGTAATCATTTTAATCGGAGTTATATATTATGTAAAAAATGTGATGATTGTCCGTGATAAAGACGGAATGGTCTATAAACCCCAAAATCAGATTACTATGAATGGTGAAAATTTTGACGAAGGAGATGAGTGAGAGTGCCAACAATTGCTGAACAAAAATGCCCTTGTTGTGGCGGTGGAGTACAGTTTGACGCAGGTGTACAAAAACTTAAATGTCCCTATTGTGAAACTGAGTTTGAAATCAACCAGTTAAATCAAGAAACTGCTGACAATGTTGATTCAATAAACTGGTCTGCACAAGAAAACCAATGGTCATCGGGTGAAACTGACGGAATGAATGTTTATTCCTGTCAGTCTTGCGGTGGCGAAATAATTGCTGACAGTACAACGGGTGCTTCAAAATGTCCGTATTGTGACAATCCTGTCGTAATGAAAGGTCAATTTTCAGGTGACTTGCGTCCCGATTTGGTTATTCCTTTCAAGCTTGACAAAAAAGCCGCCAAGGAAGCATTGAAAAAACATCTTGCTGACAAAAAGTTCGTTCCTAAAGCATTTCTTGACAATAACAGAATAGAAGAAATCAAAGGTGTTTATGTTCCTCATTGGCTTTTCACCTGTGATGCAGTAGGAAATGCCAATTTCAAGGCAACAAAGGAAAGACGATGGTCTGATAACAATTACAATTATAAAGAAACATCATACTACGATGTTTACAGAAGCGGAAATATTAGCTTTGACAACATTCCTGTTGACGGTTCAACAAAAATGGCAGATGACCTTATGGAATCTGTAGAGCCCTTTGATTTGTCACAGGCAGTTGATTTCAATACTGCATATCTAGCAGGTTATCTTGCAGATAAATATGATGTTACGGCAGAAGAAAGTATGAACAGAGCAAATGAGAGAATCCGTGCAAGTGTGGGAGATGCACTTGCAGAAACTGTAAAAGGATATGACTCAATCGATTCACGCATTGTGAATATGAATGTTGCAAACGGATTTTATAAATATGCTCTCTATCCCGTTTGGATTCTCAATACATCGTGGAACGGTGAGAAATTCACCTTTGCAATGAACGGACAGACAGGTAAGTTTGTAGGTAATCTTCCTACTGATAAAAAAGCGGTTGTGATGGCGTCATTGTTGCTCGGTGCAGGAATAAGTGCAGTTTTATGTGGCTTATCATTCCTGCTCGGATGGCTTTAGGAGGTGTCGGATATGATTAAAAAATTACTGACTATTTTCCTTATTACCACAATTTGCATTTGTTCGATAATTTCAGTTTCGGCATATACTGAACAGTATGTTTTTGATTATGAAAATGCACTTTCCTATGACGAAGTTCAAGAGTTGGAAAGTACAGCCGAGCGAATTGAGAATGAATACGGCTACTGTGTAATGTTCTGCATCACTGATGATGAAACAAATGGAAACTATGCACAAAACATTTATGATACATACACAGATAATGAAAACGGTATTATTTTCGTTCACAATATAAAAAGCGAAATGTACCACTACTATATAACTGAATCTGGAAAATCAACATTTGACTTAATAAAAATGCAAGATGCCTATGATTCAAACAATAGTTATTTCGGTGGAATAGAAGATTTTTATGCAGTTGTTGAAAACTCGTTGAGTTACGATGACAATGAAATTAAAGATACTGACACAGATGTATATACAACGGGTAACGAAACAGACAGCAGTAAAAGTCCTGTAAAAACAATCATTCTCTGTATTGTAGTGGGTATGGTTGTGGGATTTATCATTATTCTTGCCATAGCATCAAAAAACAAGTCTGTAAGAATGCAGACAAATGCAACTGTTTATACAAGACCGGGAAGTTTTGTTGTAACAGGCAGTTATGACAATTTCCTTTATAAAAATCTTGATAAAACGCCAAAACCAAAGCAGGAAAACAAAAATTAAACGTTAATCTTTAAGGAGGGATACCAATGGGACTTTTTGATTCGCTTAAAAGACAGGCAGAATCTGCAATTAAAAGAGAGGTTTCGCAAGGGATAAACAAAGCAGTGAACAATGCTACTCAATCTGTTGCAAAAGGAAGAAACCATTCTGAAACTTTTACTTTTGCATCACTTCCCACAAATGTTGCTGAACTTCAAGCACTTCCCGAATCAAATCTTGATTCTGCTTTTAAAACAACAGCACTTACTCTTGCAGTTTTGTGCAATTACGAGCACAATCCTGATACCACAATAGAAATGCTCAATTTCCTTAAAGGTCCAGGTGAAATCAGCGGATTTGAAAAGCAGTTTATCAAAGAACACCTTGGTTCTGAATGCTATAAAGCACGTTCATTTTTTGAGGGTGCAACTCCACAGAATAGTTATAAACCCAATGTTCCTTATAAAATAACAGTTATTGAAAATCCCTATTCTTTTGATAACGAAAATTGGGCAACACTCTATGTTCAGAGTGGTGGTGCGGATAACCCAAGACCGATGAAACTTCGCAAAAAGCCTTCAACAGGACAATGGTTCCTTGTTGAAATTCAATGCCTTGCAGATATCCGTGTACCTGTAGAGGAAGACCCTTGGGCATAAAAAGAAAAAGGAGAAATTATTATGAAAAAAATATTTGCAATTATTCTTGCATTCTTAATGCTATTTTCACTTACAGCTTGCGGTGATAAAAATCCTGATAACCCAAATAATACAAAACAGCCTTCAGGCGATGCCGACATCACAACCTCATTCTTTGAGATTAAACTCAGTGACGATTGGAAAAATATCGAAGAAGACTTAAAGAATGAAGAGGAATATTCTAAAGCGGTTCTTCAGGTGCTTGACCCCGCAGATGAAGAATATTACTTAATCGAGGCAACAATTAGCGTTGAAATCGGCGAACCTTATGATTTCCGTGAAGACCTTGTTTACTACGGCTTCAATCAGTATGAATATGAAGTAAATAAGACTTATGAAACCGTCAAAATCGGCGGTGTTGACCTTCTTAAATATGATGACGGCGAAGAAACTCTCGTTTATTTTAACCGTATTGAAGGTGCAAACGCAACGGTTTATGTCAAGTTTGACGCAACCGATATCAAGGATGCTCATATTCAGGCACTTCTTGACGGCATAACATTTAATATTAAGGATATAGGTAACGAAGATGGTCCTTGGGAATGGGAAGGAACACCTTTCTCTGCAACAGATAAGAGTGCAACAGCAGGCTCATTAAATATACAGTCAAAATGGATAAAACTTGATGAGCATATTTCAACATTTGAAACATTTGACCATTCAGTTACAGCAGTTGGCAATAACATTTATCTTCTTGTTGACGGCGAATTGAGAAAATGTGCATTGGTTGACGGAACATTAGCATTTGATAAAGTAATAGAACTTCCTGAAGATGATTATGACAGTGTTGAAGCAACAAGTGACGGCACACTCTGGCTCAGCGGTTCAATGAATGACATTATCTGCATCAAAAATGACAAAATTGCCACAACTTATGAAGATATTGACAATCTTGCAATGCATCCGTCAGGAACTTGGGGTGTTAACTACTTTACATCAAGTGAATGCAGCAAAGTAACATTCAACGGTGATTCATATACTTCTGTTCCAATGAACTTTAAAGAAGTTGATACAATTATGCATCTCAATGTTGATGAAAACAACATTTATGTATGTGGTAGTGCAGCAGATGACAGCGGACACAAGGTTTTCATTTATAATGCGGACGGCAAATTACAGAAAACATTGTGTGACGCTGAGGGCGAAGGCCTTGGCAGTATCACATTTATGGCACAGAGTGCAAACGGATATATCGGATTTGACGGCAATATGAGAGATGTTCTTCTTTGGGACAACGATGGTAAGTTTGTTGCTGAAATTTCTGACGGAGATTTGTTCAGCACAAATTATCCTTGGTTCTGCAATTCAGCATTACTTTCTGATGGTAGCATCATTACAATTATGACTGAAGAACGTGAAGACAAATCAGCTACAGAACTTGTTGTGTTCACAGTTAATGGATTTTAATAAATATGGATAAGTTAAAAAGAATCCTTTGTGTTCTGCTTTCATTATGTGTCATAATCGGCTTTGCTTCTTGTGAAAAAGACAATCCCGATGAAAACGTAACGGATAATTCTTCAACAACGCAGACTTCCAATGAAAACATAAAGGATGAAATAAAAGTTCTTTCTCTTAATAAGGAATACATTTCTCATTATGAGTGGTATGAAGATACTTCTACAATGCTCGTAAGAAGTGAATATTCGGATGTTACTCTTGATAAATCTATGGAGAAACAATATCCTCTACTTGCAAAAACTCTTTCGGAAAATTCTGCTATGAGAAAACGAGCAATGGAAGACGAGAAGGATAATTACATCTCTTTTGCTACGGAAGAATTTAAAAAGGATAGTGAGTCTTTCTCAACTTATATTTCAACTCTTGATGTTCAGGTAAGGCGTGCTGACAGTATAGCAGTAAGTATTCTTGAAGATTATTATGCAAATGGTCGCAGAGGTTTCAACGGAATCAATTATGATACCGAAAGCGGAAAAGAGCTCGGTCTTGCAGATGTTTTTACGGGCACTTCAAAAATCCCCACAGTTGTTGAAAAAGAGATTATGAGCCGTATAGGTGAAGATGAGCCTTTTGGTGATACTGCCGTTATTGAATATTTTAAAAATACTCCTGAAGACAGTATTACATGGACTATCGATTACAACGGTGTAACTTTCTATTTCAATGCAGGTGACATTGCTCCAACCAATTTCGGTGTTCAGGTTGTAACTGTAACCTTTGCAGAATATCCCGATTTGTTCAATAAGAAATATACCACCGTGCCCGATGAGTACATTGTAAGTCTGCCTGTATCAGCATCGTTTTACATCGATATTACAGGTGATAAAAAAGCAGAAGAACTTATCGTTTCAGGTTATTATGATGACGACACTAAGTTTTACCATGCCATCAGTATAAATGCTGAAACCTCAGAGTATGAAACAGCATGGTTTTCATATATTGAACCGTATTATGTCAAAACAGCGGACGGAAAAAGCTATATTTGTGTTTTCAGCGTAAATAATGAAGAAGAGGGAAAGGACTTTACACTTAGTGTTTATGAACTCAAAAATGGTAAAGCTAAACTCCTCAGCACTTCAAAGACTGGTTTGGATTGCATAGGCGAAAATATCTTTGCTTTGCCAACTAACCCGTCAGAATTATTGTCGGTCGGATAATAAAATTAATTGTTATCCAAGTTAAAGTTAATAGTTACTAAAAAAGCGTTGCAAGAGGGGAGTAACATTCCCAACTGCAACGCTTAATTCTTGTAAATGGCTTAAATGCTATATAAAACAACAATACCACTATCAACACAAATTGTATCAATAGTGGTATTTGATTTGGCATTGACTACGCTATTTGATACAATTCGTTACATTTCAAATAGTGTTGTTTATTAAAAATAAAAGTGGCAACACACAAATTATGATATTTTGCGTAATTCCTTGATTTTTATTTGATGTAATGTTAAAATAAATGATACGACTCAGTTTAATATTTTAACCTATTACAAGTAGGCATTTTTATATGTTAAAAATGCATGCTCTTTTTTGCATACTTGAAATAGGTGTAATACTGAGTCGCGTCAGCAGAGCAATGTGTTTTTTAGTGCGTAGCTTTTGCTGCGCACTTTTTTATTTGCAATAGATATTAATGAGAATAAACTCATTTCGCACTTTAACAATTATTAAATAATATTTTAACATTTTTAAATTACCATGATATAGGTTATATTATGTGTCATAAAAATTAAATGATATTGCCTGCTGTAATTTGTTAGTAATTCACCTCAAAAGCATTTATATGAAAATACGTAAAACTTCTAAGGGTAAAAAATATGCATTATTTAAAAGAGATTGGAGTGTTTGATTATGTTAAAGCATTTAAAGAAATACGATGTAATTTTTGTTGTTGCAATGATTGCGGGATTAATATTACATTTGTCCTGTATTTATGGTGCTGACCATTTTGCTGATGAATCGCTTTATCCCACAGTTCCTCTTAGGTTGCTAAATGGCGACAGTCTGGTTAGTGACGAATGGCATTTAACTCAATTTGTATCTTTGTTTTTATATATTCCGGTATGTGTTTGGATGAAACTAAAAGGTACAACAGAAGGTATTATTCTATTTTTAAGATATTTTTATCTTGCCATTCACACATCAGTTTCTGTAGGTATATATGCTTTTTTCAGAAAAAATAAACTTTGGGCTGTGATATGTGCCATGATGTTCTATACACAGGTACCACTCCGTTTTTTAAGTGCCAATTACCATTCATTACTAGCTTTGTTTTTATTGTTCCTAACAATCACACTTTTAAAGCTTAACGAGAAGAACAATACCTTTCTATATATTCTTGCTGGATTTTTCTATGGATGTTGTTGTGTCTGCAATCCATTTGAATGTATGCTTTTTGGTGTATATATTATTGTTTGCATTGTATGGCTCATTCAAAAAAAGCATTGTATAAAGAAATGTGGGAATCTTTCTTCTGAAGAAAAATCTGTGATAACACAGAAAATTGAAATCCGTGACAGATTCTTTGGAAGAAAAGCATTTTTTAAGTTTTTTGCAGGGCTTTCCATCGCTGCAATCATCAGCATAGCCTTTTTCCTGGCTACAGGTGGAGAATTAACAGAAGTTTTTAGAAATATTCCATATATGTTGCAAGATGGTGGACACGATATTTTTAGGTCACCTATAGAGGCTTTTATTAAAAAGGTTGGATTAACTTTACAACATTTTAATACCATCAGTCTTAATTTACCGTTTTTATTACCCATCTTTTTTATTGTTTTACTTATCGACAAGAAAAGAAAAAATCCTAAACATAAACTTTGTTATGTAATAGTCTCATTTATACTTGCAGTTTTCTATACTGTTGGTGTTTTGATTGGAGCTTTGGGAAATTCACGATGTCTTGCCATGTCTTTGCCTTTTGCAATCATTTCAATTGTGTGTTACATATTAACTGAAAATAAGAACAAAAAGCTTTTCTATTGTATGTGGCTTCCGGGACTTATTGCTACTGGTATTCAATATTTAGCATCCGACCTTCACTTGTCAACTTTATGGGTGCTTACAATCAGCAATATTGCAGGTGTGCTTTTCATTAAAGATTTTATTAACGAAATCAAACAAGATGAAAATACTACTAAGAATATGCATAGGGTTTGTCAAGGGTTACTTTGTGTAGGAATATGTCTGCAACTGATTTTCCAATGTTCTATATATATGATAGGAAGAACAGTAAATATAAATGAATATATAGAGTTAAAAAGAGGCCCTTATGCAGGACTCATATTGGAAGAGCAGAATTATAACAGAAATAACTCCATAATGGATGATTTGGACATAATTAAGTCACGTACAAATCCTGATGACCCGGTGTTGATTATTTCAGAATTCAGTTGGATGTATTTATATATCGACCGTCCATTTGCTACTTATTCAGCATGGCAACCATTTTTAGAAATGGAAAGGCTAATTGAATATTACACAATAAACCCTGAAAAGATGCCGAAATACGTTTATGTAGGTTGGGTATTTATACCTGCAAGTGTATCATCAGGCCACATTATCAATAAAGTTCGTGCAGAAAATTATGCTAAAAGATTTATTGAAAGATATGGTTTTGAGTGTGAAGAACTTTCAAATGGATTTTTATTGAAAGCTACGGATTAATGTATAAAATCGATGGAGATATTTCCATGAATAAGGTTATGCTTATTTATCCGCCAGGAAAAGCATATCAACGAAGTGAAGACCGAGCACAATGCAACCTTGATGAATCAGCGGTTGCCACTATTCACGCATGTAATGATTTAGGCTATGCTGCTTCAGTTCTGAGAAATCGCAACTATTTTAAACTATTCAATCAAACATTTCGTAAGCATTTCATTTTAGAAGTTGTGTTATTTCATAATCAAGATAACACCATTTGATAAGTCTTCCTTGGTGAAGTCAAATAATTCACTGACCGTGTCCACAGTAGCTTCAACAAGCGTGCTATTGGGGTTTGGTGACTCAATATAAACATATTTCGGCTTTTTTTCAGGATTTTCCTGGTAGTATTTTTTTAGTTGGCTTATATCCGGAGCACCTCTATACCATGTGGTGTACGTTGCAAAAGGCTGTTCCAGATGTATATACATCCAGGTATTGTAGGATACTACCAATACTGGGTCGTCTTTCTGACTGCGTGCTTTTATATAATCTAAATCGTTTATTGTTTTATTGTAGATATCACAATCTTCTCCAGACATATATAAGCCTTTATAAGGACCTGATGTAGCTTTAGCGGCATCTTTCATAGGGAGCTGACCATACATATAGAAAAGTCCGTGAAATACAATCTGCAAACAAAAGCCTACAATAATTATATTGCGATAAAAATGATTTTTTGTTTTACCATCAATTGCTTCAGAAGTATCTGAAGAATCAGAACGCATTTCCTTCCATAAATCCATTGCAAAAAATACGCCTGCAACATTATTCACCACAAGTACAATTCCAATTGTAGCCCAATGTGTATCTGCGGCAAGATATTGAACAAAGGTAGCGATTGAGCTTGGAATGAACATACAGTAAAACAAAACCTTGTTTTTCTTTTCCGTTAACAAATAGCACACAAGTGAAATTACAGAGAACGGAAGAGATATAGCACATAAATAAATATCTGCTGACAGTAATACCATAACAATGAACAGTATCGACCATAAAACTGAAGCAGATAAATAACCAAAACGATGTGTATTGTGCTTCTTCTTTGTATCAAAAGACAAAACTGCAAATATTGCTGGTAGTAGCCAAGGCATACCTAAATTAGCTTTACTGAAATATTCAATTGTTTTTATGAATTTTGAAATAACAGATTTAGAAGCAATATCATATTCACTACTGCCTAAAAGATTTTCTAAATTGTCTCCAAGAGAATTCAAGGTTGCACCTGTTGAAAGGAAGAAAACAACTGCGATAATACCGACTATGACAATTCCGCATATAACCCACAAAAAAGCTTTTTTTGTAAAAAAGCAGTTATAACTTTCTATATCAGGAAAAGAATTGACTATTTGTTCTTGTTGTTTCTTTTGTTCCCTTTTTTGTCTCTTTGTAAGCTTCTTTTCTTTTTTTAAGGGTTGAAAAGTCTTTATTCCAATTACTCTTTTTATTATTTTATGTCGCTGTGTCCACAAAGCACATACTAAGAGATATAACACGAATGCAAAACAAAATATCGGATTGCATACACAACAGCAGGCAAAGCATATACCGGCAAAAACATAAAATTGAACAGATTTTTTCTCATAGATTGAAATAAGACAAAGGCATAATAACAGCAAAAATACAACATACATTGACTGGTAACTTATTGCCTGAATTCTATATGATATTTGTATGTAAAACATCATAGATGCCATAACAGCCCATTTTCCGTATTTTCTGAAAAAACGATATATTACTACAGCTATTGTTGTATGAATCAAAAGATATACGCATCTTAAAAAGATAAATACACCTTCTGTTGAACCTTTGATGGCAGTCCAGATATATACCGGTAACCAGGAAAACAATGATGAAAACTGTGTAAGATGCCACTCGTGTTGAACTAAACTATCGCCATTCACAAGGCGAAGGGGAATTGACACATAAAAACTTTCATCCTGAGAAAACGGAACAATAAAAAGAAAAAAGATATGAATTAATGATACCAATAACAAAGACACAACAAACAAAAAATCTGTGCTTTTTATTTTTTTCATCATAAACACCTTCTAAAAATCCAGTATATCTGCTGATAATTTTAACATAAAACACTATTCAAGTCAAACCCACAATCAGAGCTCGGCTTAATAGTAATAATCAGTATAAAACACTTGATATTAGACATTCTCTTATGATATAATATATTATAATAATATCTTGGAGATGTATGCGATGAGCAGAGTAATGTTGCTGTATCCCCCTGGGAAAGCATATCAACGAAGTGAAGACCGAGCACAATGCAACCTTGATGAATCAGCAGTTGCAACTATTCACGCATGTAATGATTTAGGCTATGCTGCTTCAGTTCTGAGAAATCGCAACTATGATGTTTTTTTGAGGGACTATCAGACAGAAAAAACAAGTCTTGAAGAAGTTAAGGCTGACATATTGAGCTTTTCACCGGATATAATTGTTGTCAGCACAACAAATGCAACAATACTCAGCGACTTGGATTTTTTGGGTTGGATAAAACAATTTCATCCTTGCGAATTCATTATAAAAGGCGCCATTTTCTTCAACACACCAACTGAAATCCTTGAAACACTTGATTTAGGTAATGTCAATTATCTTATCGGTGGAGAAATCGATACAATTATTGGTGATTTAGTTGATTGTATTGTTTCGGGAAATGATACTTTTGACAATATTCCGGGAATTATATACAAAAAAGACGGTGAATTTAGAAAGACAGACTTTACTTGCTGGTTCGAGGATTTAGACAGCATTCCTTTTCCTGCAAGAGACCTTATGAAAAATGAATTATACCCGAGACCTGATACGGGTGAGCCTATGGCAACTATTCAGGTGTCCCGTGGTTGTCCTGCAGGATGTACATATTGTCTTACTCCGATAATTTCGGGAAAAACAGTGAGAAAAAGAAGTGCCGAAAACATCTTTGCTGAATTGGAAGAATGTTATTATAAATACGGTATCAAGAACTTTTTCTTCAAGGCAGATACATTTACTATTGATGCACAGTGGGCGTCAGCTTTATGCGACTTGATTATCAATTCGGAATTACACGGGAAAATCGAGTTTACAGCCAATTCAAGAGTAAAACCACTGGAATTCGATTTGCTTATGAAATTAAAAGAAGCAGGTTGTTTTACAATAGCTGTGGGCTTTGAAAGTGGCAGTAATGATACTCTTAAGAAAATAAAAAAAGGTACAACAAGAGAAGATAATCTTCGTGCTGCAAAGCTTATCAAAAAAGCAAAACTTCCTCTTTTCGGTTTCTTTATGATTGGTTTTCCTTGGGAAACAAAGGTTGATATCATAGAAACTCTTGAATTCATTTTTGACATTGACCCGGATTTTATTGAAGTACATATTGCAATGCCTTATTTCGGTACTGATTTATATTCTCAATGTCAGCAGTATAACACAATAAATTCAACTGCTTGGGGAAATGATTATTTTTCACCCAACACCATTGGCACACAGTCTGTGTCCATGGACGAAATTATGAAAACAAAAAACAAGTATTTGCTTAAATTTTATTTGAGGCCAAAATACTTGATTAAAAAAGTGCTTTATTGTGTCTCTAAACCCGTTATATTAAAGAACTACATAAAGCATGGTATAAAATTGTTAAAGACAATATTCAGAAGAAAATAACAGGTGATAAATGATGTGCAATAATAAAAAGCACGTATCCGTGGTTGTTCCCATTTACAATGAAATTTCTATGATAAATGAGATTTACGACAGAATCAGTGCTGTATTCAAAAAATTAGAAAACTATACATACGAAATAGTGTTTTTCGATGACGGCTCAACTGATGGCACACGGGATACTATTGAAAATCTCAGTTCTCAACACAGTGAAGTCAAAGCTGTATTCTACACAAGAAATTTCGGTTATCTCAGAAGTACTTTTTACTGTATGCAACAAGCAAAAGGAGATTGTGCCATTATCATTCATGCTGATTTGCAGAATCCTCCTGAAGTTATTCCTGAATTCCTTGAAAAGTGGGAAAAGGGTGCTCAGGTTGTTCTCGGTGTGAAAAACCAAAGCAGAGAAAACAAATTTGTCTATTTCCTGAGAACAGTTTTCTATTTTGTAATGATTAAAATTTTCGGTGTGAATATGTATCCTCATGCTACGGAATTTGAATTGTTTGATAGAAGTTTTATTGAAGTTCTTAAAAAGATAAAAGTTAATAACCCTTTTTTAAGAGGTATTGTCACTGAGTATGCATCAAGTATTGATTTTGTTTACTACATTCAGGATGCAAGAAAAAAAGGAAAATCTAAATTCAACATTAATAAATATTATGACTTTGCAATTTGTGGCATTACACAGCATTCCAATCGTTTCCCGAGAAAAATGATTTTTGCTTGTGTAATTGCACTCATAATTATGCTTTTAGAATTTTGCCTTGTTGCAATTCCGAATTTCTTTGGAACGGATATGCTCAGTATTGCAAACTCTGTAATTTCAAGATGTATTCTGGCAGCAGTTTTAATTGTAATTATGTTTGTTGCAATTTTATTGGAATATGTTATTTCCATTAAGAATAACATTGACGAAAAGCCATTGGTTGTAGAAGAAAAAAGAATTAACTACTAAGATATAAAAATGTAAAGAAGAGATTTTAATGGTTGGTGTAATATTGGCAGCGGGCGACGGTAAGCGTCTGAAAGACAGCAGAAATGAAGATTGCTGCAAACCACTTATAAAACTTAATGGAAAACATTTAATAACCTACGCTTTGGATAATTTGGTACAGTTGAAAATTTCTGAGGCTTACATTGTCATCGGCAAAGAAGGTGCTTTGATTAAAAGTGCTATCGGTAATGAACATAAAGGTATAAATATTCATTATGTTTATCAATATGAACAAAAAGGATTAGTAAACGCTCTTGTTCAGGCACTGAAAGTTATTGACTGTGATGAAACTGTAATATTACAGTTGTCTGATGAGATTTTTATCGATTTAGACTTCAAATCAATTCAGAATGCACTTGAAATAACAGCTTTTGACTTCTATTGTGGTATAACACCTGAAGAAAACGAAGAAAAAATCAGAAATAATTTTTCTGTAGAAACTGATAATGAATCTTTAATTATAAAATGCACAGAAAAGCCTAAAGTTGTCATTAATAATATAAAGGGTACAGGATTCACGATTTTTAGTGGCAAGGCACAGAAAATTATAAAAGAAATCTACGAATCAGAATCCGGTAAACTTTATGATTTATGTGACTGTTTTAATTATTTGGCAGCAAATCATCGTGGGTTAGCATTTTCTGTTGCAAAAAAAGAGTTTAACATCAATACTGTTTCAGATTTAACAGAAGCAGAAAGATTTTTGACTAATAATCTTTATTAAGATAAATCTATTATCAACTTTAATCGATAATAATTCACCACTGGGGATGTAAAAATCCTCGGTGAAGTTTTTTATAAGAGCAATAAAAAGCGTTGCAGAAGGGAGTGGCGAATTCCCAAATGCAACGCTTGTGCTTTCTAAATGGCTTAAATACTATATAAAACAACGATACCACTATCAACACAAATTGTATCAATAGTGGTATCTGATTTGGCATTGATTACGCTATTTGATACAATTCGTCGTTTTTGAGATAGCGTTGCATTTTTTCGTATAGTTTAACTAATCCACTTTGTAAATGTTGACTTCATATGCACGAATCATCTCTTTATTTAGTTATCTCTATACTTTTTAGGGCTCATACCGAACTGCTTTGCAAATATTCTGTGAAAATAGCTTTTATTTTCATATCCCACTGCTTTTGAAATTTCATCAACACCGATTTTTGTGTTTTTTAGTAGATATGCTGCCTGAGAAAGTCGCTTGTCCTGCAAAAGCTCGGTGTATGTCTTTCCGGTCTGATTTTTTATTTCGTGGCTGAGCCAATAAAAGTCGTAGTGCAGTAGCTTTGCTGCTTCGGTAAGACTGCCGTTTTTATAATTTTCTTCTACGTATTTGAAAATCTGAAGAATGGCGGCTTCTTCTTTTGATTGATAAGCAAGCTTGTCCGTATGATTGAGAAGCTGCATAAAAAGAAGCCCCATAGTCGTCTGATTTATATTTCTTTTATTTGATGTGTTGTTGATGAGCGTCCAAAGCAGATTTTCAATGAGATTCTGTATGGGCAAAATATCAGAAACTCTGAAGTGGAGATAGCCTGCGTTTTCTTCTTTGAAAAGAGATTCTATGAGAAACTTTTTAAGTGGTGTTTCTTCTGCACCGAGCATTTCAAGTGTCTTGTCGAAAAACTGAGGAAGAATGATAAAGTTTACTGCTATGTCGTTGCCTGAGGCAGGCAGAATTTCCTGCTTTGCATTCTGACCAAGGAATAATAACTCGCCTTCACAAAGCTCAATGTTTTTTCCGTTAACAATATGAGTTGTTTTTCCTGAACACATATAGACAACTTCAACAAAATCATGAGTGTGTTCGGGAAAGTGAATAAATCTTGTATGTGTTCTGATTGTTATCAGCTTTCCGTCTTTCAGCAGTTTCTTTGCACTGATAATATTATCATCGTTTTCCGTATAAATACTGCTGTCTACTGTATTTCTTCCGTCAAGTATAGCTTGCTCTTCATCGGTTATGGGAATCAACTCTTTAAGAATTTCACGGTTTATCATATAACCACCTCTGTCCGATTATACATTTTCATATCAGAAAAATCAATACAAATAAGGACACTTTTTTGAGCAAATAAGGACCTTTAAAATGCAGATATTTAGTGGTATTATTATAGTGAATTAATATGATAGGGTAGGAATACAAATGGACACATATTATTTAGCCATAGATATTGGAGCTTCCTCAGGCAGACATATTTTAGGATATATGGAAAACGGTAAGCTCTGCCTTGAAGAAATCTACCGATTTGATAACAACATAAAAAATGAAAACGGCACTCTCGTATGGGATATAGAAAACCTTGTTTCAGAAGTGAAAACAGGCATAAAAAAGTGTAAAGAAATCGGTAAACTACCAAAAACAATCGCCATTGACACTTGGGGTGTTGACTATGTTCTTCTTGACGAAAATAAAAAGGAAATTCTTCCCGCTGTGTCTTACCGTGACGGAAGAACAAACGAGATAGTTAAAGAGGTAAATGATATTATCTCGCAAGCAGAACTTTATTCACACACAGGCATACAAAAGCAGAACTTCAACACAATTTATCAGCTTTATTGTGACAAAAAGAGTGGGAAACTTGATTCAGCAAAGCATTTTCTTATGATGCCTGAATATCTTTCATTTAAACTAACAGGACAAATCAGAAACGAGTACACAAATGCAACAACGACTAATCTTGTTAACGCTGAAAGTAAACAGTGGGATAAAGAAATACTCGATACTCTCGGCTTACCTTTTGAAATCTTCTGTGACCTTTCTCTTCCCGGCACAGTAGTGGGAAAATTCACGAACGAAGTGAAAATTGAAATTGGTTTTGACAGTACTGTTATTCTCTGTCCATCTCACGATACGGCATCTGCTGTTGCTGCTTGTCCCGTTGATACAGAAAGCGTATATATTTCATCAGGCACATGGAGTCTTATAGGTACTGAAAACACCGAGCCTGTTTTAAGTAAAAAGGCACTTAATGCTAACTTTACTAACGAGGGTGGAGTAGAATATCGTTTCCGTTTTCTAAAAAACATTATGGGTATGTGGCTTTTGCAGAATATCAGAAAAAATATAAATAAAAAACTTACTTATGATGAAATGATGAATCTTGCAAAGCAAAGCACATTCACCGAAAAGATTTACCTGAATGCACCTGATTTCATTGCTCCCGAAAATATGATTGAAGCTGTGAGAAATTATCTCGGCAAACCTGATTTATCCCTCCCTGACGTTCTTTCAAGTGTTTATCATTCACTTGCTGAGTCTTACAAAAAAGCTGTTGAAGAAATTGAAAGCATCGGCGGTAAAAAGATTAAAGCAATACATATTGTCGGTGGTGGAAGTAAAGATAAATATCTTAACAAACTCACTGCAGAATATACGGGCAAAAAAGTTTATACAGGTCTTATGGAGGCCACGGCAACGGGCAACATACTTTCACAGATTATATATGATAAAAAAATAACTCTTACTGAAGCAAGAGAGATAGTAAAATCAACCTTTGATATTAAGGAGGCAGTTTTATGAGCAGATACAGCGAAGCAAAAGAAATATATGCAAGGTACGGCATAGATACTGAAAAAGCACTTGAAACACTTAAAAATGTATGTGTTTCCGTACATTGCTGGCAGGGTGATGATGTAATAGGCTTTGACAGTAAAGAGGCTCTTTCAGGTGGTATTCAGACAACAGGCAACTATCCCGGTAAGGCAAGCACACCCGATGAGCTTATGACAGACTATGACAAGGCTTTTTCGCTTATGCCCGGCAAAAAGAAACTTAATCTTCACGCTTCTTATGCTATCTTTGAAGACGGCGAAACTGTAGCCAGAGATAAACTCCTGCCAAAGCACTTCAAAAAATGGGTTGAATTTGCGAAAGAAAGAAATATGGGCATCGACTTTAACCCCACTTTTTTCTCACATCCTATGGTAAAAGATAATCTCACCCTTTCTTCTCCCGACGAAGAAGTGCGTACATATTGGGTCAATCACGGTAAAGCCTGCCTTAAAATTGCAGAATATTTTGCAGAAGAAACTGGTATTCCTTGTGTTATGAATATATGGATTCCTGATGGCTACAAGGATATTCCTGCTGACAGACTTTCACCGAGAATGAGATTTAAAAATAGCCTTGATGAAATTCTCAATACGCCTTATAATAAAGAGAAAGTATATGTAACTTTAGAATCAAAGGTATTCGGTATCGGTCTTGAAAGCTATACCGTAGGCTCTGCAGAATTTTGTCTTTCTTATTCTGATTACAAGGGTATTACACCTCTTATGGACAATGGTCACTATCATCCAACAGAAATGGTAAGCGACAAGATTTCTTCACTTCTTCTCTTTAACAAAAAGATTGCACTTCATATAACAAGGGCAGTCCGTTGGGACTCAGACCACGTGGTTATCTTTGACGATGAAACAAAAGAGATTGCAAAGGAAATAGTAAGAAATAATGCACTTGAGAGAGTATTTATTGCAACAGATTATTTTGATGCATCAATAAATCGTATTTCTGCTTGGGTAACAGGTGTCAGAAGTGTACAAAAGGCGTTACTATTTGCTCTTTTACAGCCGGATGAAAAATTGAAAGAGTTACAGAAAGAAAGCAATTTTACTGAGATAATGTATCTTCAGGAAAAAATGAAAATTGCACCATTTGGTGATGTGTGGAATGAATATCTTACAAGAGAAAATGTACCGACAGATTATCTTACAGAAGTTAAGAAATACGAACAGGAAGTTCTGGTGAAAAGAGTATGAAAGATATTTTAACTGCTCCCTTTGTGGAAGAAATGAAAAAGACCACTGCTAATATGTATCGTCTCGGCTGGGATGAAAGAAATGGTGGAAACATCAGTTATATGCTCAATGAAGACGAGGTAAAGGAATATCTTGACCTTGATAATGTTATCCGTACAATTCCTACTGGCTTTGATGCAACTGACCTTATCGGTAAGATTTTTATTGTTACGGGTACAGGTAAGTATTTCAAAAATGTGGAGGCAGACCCCGAAACAAACCTTGGTATTATCCGCATTGCAAAGGACGGCACAACAGCCGAGCTTCTTTGGGGTTATAAGGACGGCGGTAAGTTTACAAGTGAACTGCCTGCTCACCTTATGAGTCACATGTCAAGACTTAAGGTTGACCCTGAAAACAGAGTTGTTATGCACTCACACCCGACACACACTCTTGCAATGAACTATGTTCACGAGCTTGATGAAAAGAAATTTACTCATACACTTTGGGAAATGTGCACAGAGTGTATTGTAGTTTTTCCTGACGGTGTAGGTGTTCTTCCTTGGATGCTTTGTGGTACAAATGAAATTGGTGAAGCTACTGCAAAGAAAATGGAAGAGTTCAGACTTGTTGTTTGGGGAATGCACGGAATTTACGGTGCAGGTAGGACAATGGACGAAACCTTTGGCCTTATTGAAACTGTAGAAAAGGCTGCACAGATTTATATGCTCACAGCACATTTACCAAGAATAAACACTATCAAAGATGAAGAAATGGTGGAGCTTGCGGAGTTCTTCGGTGTCAATTACAGAAAGGATTTTCTGAATATATAATCAACCCGACAAACAATTATTTGCGGAGGATGAATTTATGAATGTAAAGGAATATATCGAGAATAATTGGGATAATACAACCCGTTTATTTACAGAGGATGATGATACATTAATAGGCTTGCCGCATCCCTATACTGTGCCCTGTATAGAAGGGAAATTTCAGGAAATGTATTATTGGGATGTTTATTTCACAAATGT
>JAZNZJ010000068.1:0-11117 GCA_045594885.1 Candidatus Fimenecus sp.
CAAAATGCGCAACATGGAAAAACAGATACAGCAAAACCGAATACATGACCCCTTCAAATATTGAACGGGTAAATAAACTGATGAAGTGTGCATTTGGGCAAGCTGTACGCTGGGATATAGTTGAAAAGAATCCCTTTGAAAACACAACATTGCCAAAAGTAAAAAAGACACCACGCGCTATCTGGGATTCAAAGACTATCCGCAAGGCTTTGGACGAATGTAAAGATGGCCGCCTCTATGTTGCAATGAATTTGTCATTTGCCTGTTCTCTTCGAATTGGAGAAATCGTTGGACTGACATGGGACAATATCCATATTAGTGACGCAGATATTGCCAAAGATGATGCGTATCTATGTGTTGAAAAAGAACTTGCACGTGTCCGGGAAGAATCTCTGGAGGTTTTGGGAGAAGCAGAAATCATAAAAAAGTTTCCTCGCACCATGTATCTGGAGGACGCCACCACCCTGCTTGTGCTGAAAACACCTAAAACAGAGAGCAGCATCCGTAAAGTATGGATGCCTAAAACCGTGGCTTATATACTGCGGGAGTGGAAAGTTGCTCAGGACAAACAAAAGGAATTCTTGGGCGCAGAATATTTGGATTACAACTTGGTTGTTGCGTTACCCAATGGCCGCCCATGCGAAGAGACTGTCATCTCTAACGCATTTCGGCGTTTGAAACGGGACGCCAATTTGCCAAATGTGGTTTTCCATTCGCTTCGTCATTCCAGTACAACCTACAAATTAAAACTCAACCACGGCGATGTAAAAGCAACACAGGGCGATACAGGTCATGCGCAGGCTGATATGGTTACTCAGATATATGCTCATATTTTGGACGAGGATCGTAAAGTCAATGCCCAGCGCTTTGAAGCGGCCTTCTACGCAAATCCGGATCTCAGAAGTGTTCGGGCTCCGGAAACTCCCCAGGCTCCAACAATGAATGTGCAGGATTTACTTTCGCAGATCGCGCAATCCCCGGAACTGCTCACTGCACTTTCGGCTATGCTGGCAAATCGCGCCGGATAGCCACGGTGCCAGAATGGTGCCAGAAAACAGAATTCTTGAAAATTGGTTTCAAGTCAGAGGGAGGTTCCAACGAATGGAAAACCCATCAAGTCAATCGGTTGACCGGTATCTTTACCTCGAATAAAATAAAAAAGAAACGCCGCAATCCATTGGAATTACAGCGTTTCTGGTACGCCCGAGCGGATTCGAACCGCTGGCCTTCCGCTTAGGAGGCGGACGCTCTATCCTGCTGAGCTACAAGCGCATATACAATACAATTCAAACCTATAACCATTTGCCTTTTTGCAAAGGCGAGTGTTAAATCACCCACTTAGGAGGGATTTATTCTATCCATTGAACTAAGGAGGCTTATCTGCCTTCCCCTTGAGGGGAAGGGGGACCGTTTGCGGTGGATGAGGTGGAAAATTATTTACGATTGCTCCGCAATCTACACCTCATCAGTCGCTTTGCGACAGCTTCTCCTCAAGGAGAAGCCTAATTTGTTGTTTATTCTGCTTTATAATTCTCTGCCCATTTATCAATTACCGCAGAAAATTCTTCGCCTTTCATTTTTTCAAGGCAGTCGGTACGGTATGAATTATAATAACCGTATTCCTCGCTGAAAACATCAACTCTTTGTACAAGAAATACATAATCACCAAGGCTAATAGCCGTTGCTTTACCCTCAGGGGTTTCATTTACCTTTTCCCAAAAGCCTTCGGGGAAGGTTGAATTTGAAAAAGCATTCACAACCGTATTATGTACCTCAACATTTTCACCGAGCGAACCCACAGCCTCTTCAATTGCAGTACCCTCGTTCACCATTGTTGCAACCGATGTAAAGCTATTCACAGTATTATTCTTTTGTTCATCAGTCATTGGTACAGTTGCACCGTTTTCATCAATATTGAAAAGATATCCCGTCACAAAACGGATACCCGCATAATTGACCTTAAAAAATTCCTTAACCGACTCTTCGCTCAATGGTTCTTCACCATTTTCGCCGTAATATTCGGTCATTAAAGTATTTTTATACTCTTTAGAGGTTTCAATTTTATAAATTGTCTGTTTTGAAACGCCAATTTCATTGTAGAAGCTACCATACATATGCCAAAGATTATTGACGGTTGCAGAAAGTGTTGATTTCTGGTTATATGACAATTTGAGCTTTTTGTTTGCGAATTGAGAATTTATTGCAACATATTGCTCAATGGCTTTTTGAATAGCCTCATCACTCACTTCACCCTTGTCATCTTTCGGGAGAGTGTTTTCATAATATTTATATATCTCGTTATCAATTTTTACTCCGTTTACCTTGACCTTTGAAATTGTACAAGAGGCAAGGCACATAACCATTGCAACACAAAGTAACAGGGAAATTAATTTTTTCATATATTTTCTTCCCCCTTATTCTTAATATAATCCTTATATAATTTTTCTTTGAGAATGCTTTTTTCTTTTTCGAGTTTTCTTTGTTCTTTAACTTTTTCTTTGTCTTTACCGATAATGCCATTACGTAAAAAGGCAATTAAAAGCATTCCGAGAATTGAGCCCGCACCACAACAGATAAAATCCACCATTGTGTCGGTATTACCCTTTTGAAGTGTCATATCATAAATTTTATCCATAGAAAACTCATATATTTCCCACCCCACCGCAATACTCAATGAAAAAGCGAGTGAGAAAAGCGAAGACATTGCAGGCCCTAAACTACCGCCACGTTTACGATAAACTATATTTGCAAAATCGTAACCAAACCAAGTTGCAAGTATGCCCGATGTAAAATGAGTAACCACATCAAAATGCTCAAAGGTTGTACGGTTATTGAGAGTTGTGCCAATGCACACCGCTATGAAAATAAAAAGATTTAACATTGTCTGCGATGTGTAATCGACCTCAATAATAAAAGATTTACCGCCGAAAATCTGAAAGAAATCCCACAAATGAGTGAAAATTATTGCGAAAATTGCTTCTAAAAACTCTACCACCGAACCGTGAAAAAGACCATAAATGCCCCAGCCTAAAATTACAATTCGTAAAATAAGCCAGAGAATTTTATGAGATTTTGGTAAGTAGCCAAATGAATAATTCATAATTTTCACCAATAATAAACTTCGCTAAAATAATATCATAAATATACGGATTTTACAAGGAATTTGTAAGTATGGTAAAAGAACAACCGTCAATATATATTTCGCCGTTTTCAACTACACCATTCATAATTGCCTTTGCATTCCTGTAAAATTCGGGCAGACGATAAGTGATTGGGTGCTCATTACGGTTAACAATCACCAGTATATCGCCATTTTCGTCCGCTCTGCGATATGCAATGCAACCAAGCATTGACGACACGGGGTAAAATCCACTCTTTATAAAAACAGGGTTTTCTTTTCTTATTCTGCCTAATTCTTTGTAGAAATCAAGAAGCTCACGGTTTTCGTTGCCCCAAGGGTAACAGCCACGGTTAAACGGGTCTTTGTAGCCTTCCATTCCCGCCTCGTCACCATAATAAAGTGACGGCACACCGGGTAGGGTATATTGCATAACCGCTGCACATTTTAAAAGACGCACACCTTTTTCATATTTATCCCCAAGATTATGGCAGGACTGCCACTGACGGTCACGGTATTCACAGCTTTCACCCACAATTTTAGTGATTGCACGCTCTGTATCGTGAGTACCGATATGATTCATCATAACATCAAGGCATTCTTTTGGATAATTTTCAACAATTGTCATAACCGATGACATAAACGCTTCTGCATTACCATTACGGCAAAAGTCAATAATCGCATTTGCAAAGGGATAATTCATAACGGAATCAAATTGACTACCCAAAAGATAACGCCTACGTGCACCGTAACTGTGTTTTGTTGTGGCATCTTCCCACACCTCACCCATAAGCAAAGCGTCGGGCTTGTTTTTTTTAAGCCTTGCACGTAATTCGTCAATGAAAATATCGGGCAATTCGTCGGCAACATCAAGGCGGAAGCCGTCAGCACCCGCTTTGAGCCATTTTTCAATTATGCCACCCTCACCATTGATGAAATTACGATAATCTTCACTTTCTTCAATAACTTCGGGCAGAGTTACAAATCCCCACCAGCTTTGGTATTTTTCGGGGTATTTTGTGAATTTATACCAACTATAATATGGGCTTTCTTTTGAATTATAAGCACCTAATTTTTTATATCTTCCATTTTTATTGAAATACACACTGTCTGCGCCTGTGTGAGAAAATACACCGTCAAGAATTATGTGTATTCCCATTTTTTTCGCAGTTTCGCAAAGTGATTTAAAATCTTCTTCAGTGCCGAGAACTGAATCAATTTTATTATAATCAGCCGTGTCATAACGATGATTTGAATGAGCCTCAAAAATCGGGTTGAGGTAAATACAATTCACACCAAGACTTGCAAGATAAGGCAATTTTTCTTCAATTCCCTTAAGGTCACCGCCGAAAAAGTCATTATTAAGCACTTTACCCTCTGCGGTGGGTCGCCATTCGGGCTCTGCACCCCAATCGTCACGCATTACACGGTCAGCGGGTACATTACTTTTATTTGTGCCCGAATTATAAAAACGGTCAGGAAAAATCTGATAAATAATACCGCCCTTAAGCCAGTCGGGAGTTGTGAAATCTTTTTCGGTGACTGTCAGTTGCCAATCCTTTTTAGCACCGTAATAACTTGAAAATCCACCCACACCGTCCGTTATTTCAAATACGGAGCTTCTGCCGTAAGAAGATAAGTAGTCAAAATGATACCAGTAAAGACCTTCACGGTCAATTGTTGTACTGATTTCCCAAATTTCGCAATCCTCTCCCACCATAGATGACCAATTCATTGCCCGTTCTTCATAATTGCCGTCGTCACGACGAATCACCAACATAGCCCCGCTACAACAAAAAGAACGTGGCAAACAAAGGCGAAGCTTTATTTCTTCACCCGATGAGATACTGCCGAATTTATTTTTAAAAAATGAATCTCTTGAATTAAAGGGAATGAACCCCATAACTTCACCTGCTTGAAATTAGATAGATGTTTTCACCGCTGACATACCGTGTGATGTGCGGTATTCATTAAGCCCCTCACCCACAATTTTCATTGTGCGGTTATATGATGCCTTGCCATTAGATACACTGCTAAGTCCCAATTTTGACCAATCACCGATTGATGCATCAAGAGGAATAATGTCATAAACTTTTTTGCCGTTCACAGTTTTCAAATCAACCCATGTGGGAAGAATATTCACGTCAGAGATAAGCACTGTGCCGTCACTGTATTTTTCAAATGAAACTGAAAAAATCATTCCGTCCTCTGTGTGACCGTTAGGTGCAGAGCTTATGAGTTTTCTTCGTTGGTTTGAAAGAGCATTACCAATTGAATAAATACAAATTGTTTCGTGTCCCGTTGAAGAAACAAGAGTGTCAAATGGCTGAATTACGTGGGGATGCCCGCCCACAATTACATCAACACCCAATTCACAGAGCTTCTGTGCCATTTTCTGCTGATAACTATTGGTGTAGGTCTGGTATTCATTACCCCAATGTACAAAGAAAACAATGGCATCTGCACCCTGATTTTTCATTTGAGCAATGCTTTTTTCTGCGTCCGAATAAAATTCATTGAGTTTATTGTAATTAAAGCTGTTAATAAGAGGACCCGCCTCGGCACTCAATAAAATTCCGTTAAGTGCTTTACGTCCCGCAGTTGAACTCTGGGTTTCGTAAGTATAGCACATCATACCGATTTTCACACCGTTCACATTATTAACAAGAAAACGTGGGTCAGAGTCAGAAAGTCTTGTGCCCGTATGCTGAAGCCCCATATCATTCACAACATTTACTGTTCTTTTCATTCCCGCAAGACTTGTGTCATATGAATGATTATTGGCGGTTAACAGCATATCAACCCCCGCATTTTTAAGTGCCGTTACAATTGTGTCGGGAGTGTTGAACATGGGGTAGCTTGAATATCCCTTTTCAGCACCACCAAGAGTAACCTCAAGGTTTGCAATCATTTTATTATACTTTTTATAATATGGCGAAATTTTTGTGAAAGCATCGTTGAAATCATATGTGCCGTCAGATTTTTTCGCTGCATTAAGAACATCTTGATGAATTAAAATATCGCCCGTCACACCCATTGAAGCAGTTGCAACCTTTGTTGCATCAGCAGCAGGCACACGAATTACGGGCTCAACCTTATTTACCTTTGTAGATGTTTCTTGTTTTTTCGTAGTACTCTCCGTTGTTGTGGTTGATGTTGTGGTGGATTCAGTAGTAGTTTCACTCACTTCGGTTGTGGTAGTTGTTGAAGAAGTACTATCTTGCACATTTTCAATTGTTCCGTAAACGGGTACATCCTTACCCACATTATCCATTATACTGATTCCCGTTACAAGCAATACTGCAACAAGAAAAACAGATAATACTCCAATTATAAGTTTTTTATTTATTTTTTGTTTATCCGACTTTTTAATATTCATTCAAAATCACTTTTCTTTCACAATTTTATTAATACTTTATTATACTTATTAAAAAAACCTGTGTCAACAAAACTGTAATCTTTATTACACAAATATTAAAAAATAATTACATTATACTTATTTCAATTGACAACAATATTGGAAAAAGTTATTCTAAATATACAGATATTACAAATTCAGGAGGTGCAGTAATGGAAAATTTTGAATACCTTATGCGATATATTCTTTGTATTCTCGCAATTGCAGTTATAGTAAACTGTGTTTGGTCACTTATCCGTCTGCGTCCCGCAAAAAAGGTGTATGCCGTACTTGTTAATATGGCAAATGACGAGCAACACCCAATAACTTGCTACGAAACCTCTGTGGGCAGAAGTAAATCCTGTGATGTGGTTTTTACAAATTCAACGGTTTCCCGTTCCCATGCAGTTGTGGCTCTTCGTAAAGACGGGTTTTATGTTTTTGATACCGAGTCAAAAACAGGTGTTCATATAAATGGCGAAAAAATTGAAAAAAGTGCAAAGCTTCACGATGGTGACGTAATTGCATTTGGTACTGCAATTATGAAGTTCCATATGGGCAGTGAGGCAGATAACGATATTTCACATAAAGAAGATAAGGAATTATTGCGTCCAAGACTTGTAAATATTGTTGACGGTGTCGAATTTATGCTTGACGGCGATTATGTTACCATCGGCAGAGAAGTGGGTAGTAATATTGAAATTTCTGCACCCTATATTTCAAGAAATCAAGCAGAAGTTTTACTCTATAAGGGTAAATGGCATATAAAAAATTACGGTAGTGTCGTAAAGACTACCGTAAATGGTGAGCCAATTGAAGCCATCACCCCTCTCAATGATGGTGACGTTATAAGAATGGGCGATTTTGCCTTTTTGTATGAGGAGGTGTAAAAATGCTCAAAAGAACAAAAAATGTAAATCTTGTTTTAATGCTTTTTGTCATTACGGTTTTTCAGTTCATCTGCCTTTTTACACTTATTTCTAAGTCTGCCGATGAGCATAAAATGGGCATAACTCTCACCTTCGGGATTTACATTCTTGTAGAATATATTTACTTTATCGGAACAAGGCTTATTTTGAAAAGAACAAGCTTTGAGGTTGAACTTATAGCCTTTATGCTTACCTCAATAGGCCTGTCGATAACCGCAAGTGTTTATCCCGATAAGGCACTAAAACAACTTGTTGCAGTTCTTATCGGTATTGCGGGCTTTGTAATTCTTCAATGGATTTTACGTGACCTTAAAAGAATTACATTTCTGCGTATTCCCGCCGCCGTAGTAGCGGTAGGTCTTTTAGCCTTTACGCTCGTTTTTGCCAAATTTACAAACGGTGCAAAAAACTGGATTTATATTGGCGGAATTTCAATTCAGCTCTCTGAAATTGTAAAGGCAATTTTCATTTTCGTTGGTGCGGCAACCCTTGAAAAGCTTCAGTCAAACAAGAGCCTTACAAAATTCATTATCTTTTCATTTGCTTGTGTAGGTTGTCTTTTTTTGATGTATGACTTCGGTACAGCACTCATATTCTTTTTCACTTTTGTTGTGATTTCATTTATGCGTTCAGGTGATATAAGAACAATTTTTCTCGTTTGTACCGTGGCATTAATGGGCGGACTTCTCATTCTTTTATTCAAGCCATATGTGGCAAACCGATTTGCCTCATACGGTCATGTGTGGGAATATTTTGATTCGTCGGGCTATCAACAAACAAGAACAATGATTTATTCCGCAAGTGGCGGACTTTTCGGTGTGGGACTTGGAAACGGCGAACTTCGTAATATTTTCGCTGCTACCGAAGACCTTGTTTTTGGTGTTGTTTGCGAGGAGTTTGGAATGATTATGGCGGGGGCAATTCTTCTCTCTTACGTTGCGTTGCTTGTTTATTCAATTCGCCATTCAAAATATGCTCGTTCATCATATTATGCAATCGCATCTTGTGCGGCGGCGGGGCTACTTCTCTTTCAGGCAGCGCTCAATGTATTTGGTGTGAATGACCTTTTACCGATGACGGGTGTAACTCTGCCGCTTATAAGCCGTGGCGGTTCAAGTGTCATTTCATGTTGGTTGCTTATAGCATTCATCAAGGCAGTTGACCGTGGAACTTACAGATACGGAGGTGTGCGTCAATGAAATCTATTTCACGCCGAGCACTGACTCTTTATGCAGTAATCCTTTTGTTTCTTGCAGGAATGGGACTTTTGTATTTCAATCTCATTTCAAATGCGGATGATTGGGCGATGAATCGTGCCAATAAGCACCTTTATTCTGAAGGCACTCTCGCAACAGCGGGTGATATAAAGGATGTGAACGGAGTTATTCTCGCATCTTCTGAAAACGGAAAACGTGTTTACAATAAAAACAAATATATAAGAATGTCAACACTTCATACCGTGGGTGATTCGGCAGGATTTATTGCAAACGGACTTCAAACCTCTTTCAAAGATGAACTTACGGGTTATACACTTACAGATGGTGTATATAATTTAAAAAAATATGGCAAGGGTAATGATTTGACACTTACTCTCAATTCAAAAATCTGCGAAACAGCATATAAGGCTTTGGGCTCAAAAAAGGGTACTGTTGCAGTAATGAATTACAAAACGGGTGAAATAATCTGTATTGTGTCAAATCCCACTTACGATATTCTTAATAAACCCGCCGACATCAACACAGACACCAGCGGGAAATATGACGGAATATATATGAACAGATTTTTCTCGGGTCTTTATACTCCCGGTTCAACATTTAAAGTAATTACATCTGCTTGTGCAATTGAGAATATGCCCGATATTCTTGACCGTACCTTTGAGTGCAAGGGCAAGGTGCAAGTTGGCGAGGGTTATGTAATCTGCAACGGAACTCACGGAAAAATCAGTTTTGAAAAGGCACTTAATAAATCTTGCAATGTGGCTTTCGCATTGATTGCACAAGAATTAGGTGCTGAAAAACTGACACTTACCGCAGAGCGATTGGGCTTCAACTCCGATACAAAAATGACTGTCAATGGTAAAATCAACCTTGCAACAAGTCGGCTTGACCTTTCATCTTCAACAGATTTAGACATTGGTTGGGCGGGTATTGGTCAATATACAACTCTCATAAACCCTTGTCAGATGCTCACGACAATTTCTGCAATTGCAAACGGCGGTGTTGCGGTTAATCCCTATCTTGTTAAAGAAATAATCAACCCCGACGGCGAAGAATTATTCACGGCTGAAACCGAAGCTCTGGGCGAATATTTCTCAGTCACCACCGCAGAAGCACTTAATTCTCTGCTTCGCTCAAATGTTAAAAACGAATATGGTGATTACCGTTTCTCTAATATGGAAATGTGCGGCAAAACGGGTACTGCTGAAATCAGCAATAATGATGACATTAACCCTAACGCACTTTTTGTAGGGTATTCGCAACTCGACGAAATGCCCTTTGCGATTATTGTAGTTGTTGAAGATGCCACATCGGCAATCAAAAATGCTGTGCCAATAGCCTCAACGGTTATGAAAGCGGTTAAAAGTGAATACACAAAATAAAAAAGCCTTCCCCTCGAGGGGAAGGTGGATTTGCCGTAAGGCAAAGACGGATGAGGTGGAAAATCAGAGAAACTCTTTGTTGCTTTTTACGGGCGGGCACGAAAACTCGCCCCTACAACACCTCATCAGTCTCGCATACGCTCGACAGCTTCTCCTCAAGGAGAAGCCTTTTTATTATTTCTTGCTTGGCAATTCACTAATCATTGTTGAGCCCAATACAAGCACCGCACCGATTACTCCGAAAATGCTCATTTTTTCATTGAGAATAAGTGCCGAAAGTATTATCGCAACAACGGGGTCAATGTAACTGAAAATCGCAACAGTCTGTGCTTTTAAGTTATCCATTGAACCGAAATACAAGGCATAAGTTACACCCGTATGTACAACACCTACAATAATCAACATAATTATTGTCAATGGTTCGAAAGTGAGTGTTGAAAAATCCTCTGTAAGTATTGTATATGGCAATAAGACAATTGCTGCACTGCCCAATTGAATTGCTGTTTTTGAATAAGCTGATATGCCTGCAGTTTTCTTATTCATAAGCACTACGCTGGCATAAAGCACTGCCGCACCCAGTCCTAAAAGCACTCCTTTTAGCTCACTTATTCCCGAAAAGCCCGTTTCAATTACTCCCGACACAAGCACCATACCCACAAGGGCAACGATAACACAGATTAGTTTTTTGAGTGTGAGTTTTTCTTTAAATAAAAACGGGGAAGCCATAATGACAAACACGGGTGCCATATAGTAACAAAGCGTTGCGGTGGCAACCGTTGTATAGTTGTATGCCTCAAAAAGCAAAATCCAGTTGAAGCCAATTGCCACACCTGAAACGCAAAGAATAAAAAGTTTATTCTTGATTTCTTTCAAGTTGAATTTTTCTTTTTTTATTGCCATAAAAATCAGCAGGAATATAACACCGATAAATCCACGTGCCATCGCAAGAATGCTTGACGGCAAGGGTATGTACCGACGAAAAATACCGATTGTACCGAATATGAACATTGAAAGAATAAGGCTTATTTTTGATTTGTTTACGCCATTCATAATAACCTCGAAAAATTACAAGAA
>JAZNZJ010000069.1:0-42594 GCA_045594885.1 Candidatus Fimenecus sp.
CGGTAGATACTGCCTTTTGCTCGAAATGCGGTAGGTCGTGAATAGCGGCGCAAGAGTTCAAATCTCTTCATCTCCGCCAAAAAAACAAACCCATCAACAGATGGGTTTGTTTTTTAATTGAAACTAAAATAGATTTGAACATTCACATAAAAAAAGCCGTGCTGAAAAGCACGGCTAATCTTTTATAAAATCATAAATTAAAGAGCATTTACAATTTCTTTTGTATCTCTTGCAATTGCAAGTTCTTCGTTGGTAGGAAGAACATAAACCTTAACCTTTGAGTTTTCAGTTGAAAGTTCGCCTTCTTTACCTTTGACAAGTTTTTCACCGATATTCTGGTCGATTTCAACACCGAGGTAGGTGAGTTCATTACAGATTTTATCACGAAGGTCATCAGCATTTTCACCGATACCGCCTGTGAATACAATAGCATCAATGCCGTCCATAGCAGCAGCATAAGCACCAATGTATTTCTTGATTTGGTAAGCGAGCATCTTTCTTGCGAGTGCACACTGTTCGCCTTTACCGAGATTGTTTTCTGCAGCTTCTTTCTTAACATCACGGTCATCTGAGCTTAAACCTGAAATGCCGAGAATACCTGACTGCTTGTTAAGAAGTGTATCCATCTTTTCAATTGAAAGTTCTTCTTTTTCCATAAGGTAAAGAACTACAGATGGGTCAATTGCTCCGCAACGTGTACCCATAACAAGACCATCAAGTGGAGTAAGACCCATTGTTGTGTCAATAACTTCACCGTTCTTAACTGCTGTGATTGAAGAACCATTACCAAGGTGGCAAGTAACAATTTTAAGGTCTTTAATGTCTTTGCCCATAACTTCAGCACATCTTGCACTTACGAAACGGTGAGATGTACCGTGGAATCCGTATTTACGAATCTGATATTTTGTGTAGAATTCATAGGGAATAGCAAACATATATGCTTCAGCAGGCATTGTGCTGTGGAATGCGTTATCAAAAACAGCAACCTGAGGAACGTCTTTGCCAAAAAGTTCAATACTTGCATTGATACCCATAATGTTAGCAGGGTTGTGAAGAGGGGCTAAAGCACCAAGGTCGTCAATGCCTTTAATTACATCGTCATTGATAAGAACACTCTTGTTGAAAAGAGAACCACCCTGAACTACACGGTGACCAACTGCATCAATTTCACTGATGTCATCAATAACCTTGTCTTCACCCTCAGTAAGAACCTTTTTAACTGCTGCAAAAGCTTCAGTGTGATTTTTCATTGGCATTGGAACGTCTTTTTTACCTGCATAGCTGATGCAAGATTTATCAGAACCAACTCTTTCGCAAATACCTTTTGCGATTACTTTTTCACCGTCCATATCAATAAGCTGATATTTAAGTGATGAACTACCTGCGTTAATAACAAGAATTTTCATTTTAACATCTCCATTTAAAATTTTTCTTGAAGTAATTTTCATACTGTATTATTATATACTTGTATTAAATTAAATTCAAGATATTTTTAATTATTTGTGAGGATTTTATTATGTCTGTAATTGGAATTGTATGTGAGTTGAACCCATTTCATAATGGCCACAAATTTCTTATTGATAGTGTGAAAAAAAACGGGGATATTGTAGTGTGTGTAATGAGCGGTAATTTTGTGCAAAGGTGTGAACCCGCTTTTTTCAATAAAGAAACAAGAGTAAAAGCAGCATTGACTAATGGTGCAGATATTGTGCTTGAATTACCCTTTATTTACGCAACCGCATCAGCACAGTATTTTGCAGAAAATGCAGTGCGAATTCTCGACAGTTTTGGTTGTGATAAATTAGCATTCGGTACTGAAGGTGTAAATGTTGATGAACTTAACACAACGGCAGAAATTCTGTTATCAGATGATTTCAGTGACAAGGTTAAAGAAATTTTAAAAAATGCAGTCAGTTATCCTGTTGCTCGTCAAAAGGCGTTTGAAGAATACGGTGTTAATTTTGACATTTCAACACCTAATAACATACTTGCGATAGAGTATGCCAAGGCAATAAAAAAATTGAACAGTAAAATGAATATTATGCCAATCAACAGAGTGGGTGCAGGCTATAATGATATGACCGCCGTTGATGGCTTCGCTTCTGCAACACATATTCGCCAATTAATAAGTGACAATGAAATTTTTTCACCTTATGTGCCTAAAAACGCATATGAACTTTATATTGATGAAATTAATGATGGATATATTGTGAATGATTATAAATATAATTCAATTGCTCTTGCATTGTTGCGTACAAAATCTTATGAAGATGTAAGAAATATTGCATATATGTCAGAGGGGTTAGAAAATAGAATCGTTAATGCTGTTAGAAACAATGTGCTTTTAGACTCAATATATGATACCGCAAAAACAAAACGTTTCACTCATTCAAGAATTAGACGTGCAGTTCTCGCTATGATGTTCGGTATAACTGCTGCTGATATTGAAATTCCTGCACCTTATTGTCGTTTGCTTGGCTTTAATACTGCGGTCAGCGGAAAATTAGGCGAATTGGCAAAACAATGCAAATTGCCTTTTATTGTGAATTATGCTGATTTTGAGAAAATAGATTCAAATATTGCAAAATACATTTTTGATTTTGAATGTAAATCAACTGATATTTATAATTTAAGCTTATCTAAACCTGAAAACTGCCTTAAAGAGTTGATTTATCAGCCTGTAAAAATATAGCATTTTGCAGGGAATCTTGCAAAAATACTTGATTTTTTGATTAGAAAATTGTATATTTAATTGTATATGATAGGAGTTGATTTGCCTGAAAAACTTTATTTTATCAAAGGTTGATTTAAAAAATCATAAACTTTCAAAAGGTCATAAAAAACTTGCACAATACATAACCGAAAACTATGATAAAGCCGCATTTATGACGGCTTCAAAACTTGGTGAAAAGGTTGGAGTCAGCGAATCAACCGTTGTTCGATTTGCAACTGAAATAGGCTTCAAAGGTTATCCTGAATTGCAAAAAGAACTTCAGCAGATGATAAAATCAAAGCTTACTGCAGTTCAACGAATGGAAGTTTCAAGCACATTAATAGGCGAAAACGATGCAATAAAAAAGGTATTGAATGGTGATATTGAGCTTATCCGTGATACTCTTGAGCAGATTTCAACCGAAGAATTCACAAAGGCCGTTGAAACAATCAATAAGGCAAAAAGAATATACATTCTCGGTGTAAGAAGCTCTGCAGCACTTGCAAGTTTTCTCTATTTTTATCTTAATCCAGTATTTGAAAATATAGTTCTTGTTGATACATCAAGCGGTAGTGAAATGTTTGAGCAGATGTTCAGAATTGATAAAGATGATGTGTGCGTTGCAATCAGTTTTCCACGTTATTCAAAGCAGACAATAAATGCATTAAGATTTATACATGACCGTGGAACAAAAATTATTGCAATTACCGATTCTAAAGATTCACCAATTGCGGAATTTGCTAATAATCTTTTGGTTGCAAAAAGTGATATGGTTTCAGTTGTTGATTCCCTTGTTGCACCTTTAAGTCTTATCAATGCATTGATTGTAGCGGTTACATTCAGCCGTAAAGATGAGGTTTACAGCAATTTTAATAAACTTGAAAGTATTTGGGATGAATATCAAGTTTATGAGAAAACGGACGGAACTTATAATGAGTAAAAAGGTTATTGTAATCGGTGCAGGTGCTGCAGGTACAATGGCGGCGGGTACGGCTGCAGAAACAGGGGCAGATGTATTGCTCCTTGAAAGAAATGAAAAAATCGCTCGAAAGGTTTTAATAACCGGTAAAGGTAGATGCAATGTAACAAATAATGTAAGCGATGTGCAGTCGTTTATTCAAAATATTCCAGGTAACGGAAGATTTTTGTACGGTGCATTTTCTTCGTTTGATAATAATGATGTAATTAGTTTTTTTGAAAATTATGGTGTACCGTTAAAGGTTGAACGTGGTGACCGTGTATTTCCCGAAAGTGACAAGGCAATGGATATTGTCGATGCATTGAATCGTTATATTACATCTGTGGGAGTCACTCGAAAAACTGAAAGAGTCATTGAACTTGTTACCGAAAAAGGCTGTGTAGTCGGAGTAAAAACAGAATCGGGAAATATTTATTATGGTGATTCTGTAATAATTGCCACGGGTGGACTCTCATATCCACGGACGGGCTCAACGGGTGACGGCTATAAACTTGCAAAGAGTGTGGGTCATACAATTACAGAACTCAGACCGTCATTGTCAGCCTTGGTTTGTCGTGAGGGACTCTGCAACGAATGTATGGGATTATCTCTTAAAAATGTATCAATCAAGGTTGTTGATACAAAAAAGAAAAAAGAGATTTATGATGACTTCGGCGAAATGCTGTTCACCCATTTCGGTGTATCCGGTCCTATGATACTTTCTGCAAGTGCTCATATGCGTGATATGACAAAAGAAAGATATGAAATCTATATTGACTTAAAACCTGCATTATCATATGAAAAACTTGATGCACGAATTCTTCGTGATTTTACTGACAATAGCAATAAATCAATATCAAACATACTTGCATTGCTTTTACCAAAATCTTTGATTTCACCAATCTTGAGAATTGCTCAAATTAAACCATCGGAAAAAGCAAATCAAATTACAAAAGAAATGCGTAAACGACTTGTTGATGCTGTTAAATCGGTAAAGTTGACAGTTATGGATTTCAATGACATTTCCGAAGCGATTGTAACATCGGGTGGAGTAAAAATCAGTGAAATAAATCCCAAGACTATGGAAAGCAAATTGTGTAAAGGTCTTTATTTCGCAGGTGAAGTAATAGATTGTGATGGTTATACAGGCGGCTTTAATCTGCAGATTGCCTTTTCAACAGGGCATCTTGCAGGTGAAAATTCAGTAAATTAAAATTCAAATAAAGTGAGGAAATTATTATGATGATTAACGTAGCTATTGACGGTCCTGCAGGTGCAGGCAAAAGCACAGTAGCCCGTGCAGCAGCGGCAAAATTAGGTTATATTTATGTTGATACAGGTGCATTATATCGTGCTGTTGGTGTGTATTGCCTAAGAAACAATATCACAACAAATGATGCAGTCGGTGTTGGTGCAGCACTTGAAAATATCAAGGTTGAATTAAAATTCATTGACGGAGTTCAGCACGTATTTCTTAATGGTGATGATGTGTCAACTGAAATCCGTCTTCCCGAGGCTTCAATGGCAGCTTCAAATGTATCTGCAATTCCTGCGGTACGTGCATTTCTTTTTGATTTACAACGCAATATTGCTGCTAACAATAATTGCATTATGGATGGAAGAGATATAGGTACAGTAGTTCTTCCCGATGCTAAGGTGAAAATTTTCCTTACTGCCGATGATGAAGAACGTGCAATGAGAAGATATAAAGAACTCAAAGAAAAGGGTAGCGATGTAACATTCCAAGAAGTGCTTGACGATTTGAGAGTACGTGACTATAATGACTCGCACCGTGAAATTGCACCCCTTAAACCTGCTGAAGATTCAGTAATAATCAATACAACAGGTTATACACTTGAAGAATCGATTGATATGATTGTAAAAACAGTTGAGGAGAAGCTTTAATGGTAGTTAAACCTAATTTCGATTACACCAATTTCAAAAAACAAAATTTAATGAATGTTATTCGTCCATTGGGTAATCTGCTCTGTAAAACTTATTACAAGGTGGAATTTATAGGTGTAGAAAATCTTAATAGAAATGACAGTTTTATTATTGCTCCAAATCATGTAAGCGAGTTTGACCCATTGTTTATTGCAATGGCATCAAAAAGATTGTTTTACTATATTGCAAAATATGAACTGTTTAAAAATCCCATATTAAATAAGGCACTTACCGGTTTGAATGCTTTCCCAATTGTTCGTGGTATTGGCGATATGAATGCCATAAATTATGCAATTGAGGTTGTCAAAAGAGGTGAGGTGCTCTGTATTTTTCCCGAAGGCACTCGCTCTGATGACGGTACACCTAAAGATGCCAAATCAGGTGTTGGCTATATTGCTCGTTATACAGGAGCGGATGTAATTCCCGTGGGAATTTATATGGAGAATAAAGATAAGTCGGGCTCACGTGTAGTTGTTAAATTTGGCGAGGCAATTAAAAACAGTGAATTAGGTTTTACTGATGGTGGCAAAACAAAAGAGAATAAACTTGCAGCAAAAATGATTATGGAAAAAATCACTGCTTTGTGGGAGGAATGTAAATGCAGATAACTCTCGCAAAAACCGCAGGATTCTGTTTCGGTGTTAATCGTGCTGTCAATATGCTTTATGACCTTGTTGACGAGGGGATAAATGTTTGCACATTGGGTCCGATTATTCATAACCCTCAAGTAATTGAAGATTTAAAAAATCGTGGTGTGAATATTATCGACAATATAAATACCGCCGAAAGTGATAAAAAAATCGTAATTCGTACACATGGCGTAGAACGTGATATTCTTGATTTCTGTGAAAAGAATAATCTTGATTATATCGACGCAACTTGTCCTTTTGTGAAAAAAATACATAGAATTGTTCAAAAAAATTCAAGTGATGAAATGCCTGTTTTTATTGCGGGCGATAAGAATCACCCCGAAGTTGTGGGAATTAAGAGCTATTGTGCAGGGGATTGTTATGTATTTAATTCAGCGGAAGAACTTGAAAATATTCTGAATAATAACTCGTTCAACCCTGAAAAACCATTTATTGTGGTATCACAGACCACTTTCAGCATAAAAGAGTGGAAAAAATGTATAAAAAAAGTAAATTTGTACTATACAAATGCAATTATTTTTGATACAATATGTAGTGCGACCGAAGAAAGACAGGCAGAAGCCTTGTTATTGTCACAAAAAAATGATGTGATGATAATCGTAGGCGGTCGAACAAGTTCAAATACTGCAAAGCTCAAAGCGGTGTGTGAACAAAACTGCCCGACTTATTTGATTGAAACAGCAAAAGAGCTTTTGGACATAGCCTTTTGTAATGTTCAATCAATAGGCGTTACTGCAGGTGCATCAACACCTGATAGTATTATTAAGGAGGTACTAAAAACCATGTCCGAGATTTTTGAAAACGTAAACACAATTGATAAGGAGGAGACCGCAGGCTTTGAGCAGATGCTTGAGGAATCGTTAAATAATATGAGTTCCGACCAGAATGTTGTCGGTACTGTTGTTGGTTTCACTGCAACTGAAATTCAGGTTGAAATTGCTGGCAGAAAACATACAGGTTATGTTCCTTTTGACGAGTACAGCGATGACCCTGCTGCAAACCCAAAGGCAGAGCTTCAGGTTGGTGACGAAATTAAACTTCGTATTATGAAGACAAATGACGTTGAAGGCACAATCAAGCTTTCAAAGCGTCTTTATGACCGTGGTGCAATCTGGGAAAGCATTGAAGCTGACGACACAATTCACACAGGTGTTGTAACAGGTATTGTTGGCGACAACAAGGGTGTATTTGTACAGAACGGTGCTATCAAAGTATTTGTTCCCGCTTCACTCGCAAAGATGAGAAGAAATGATTCACTTGAAGACCTTCTCAAGACAACAGTTGAGTACAAAATTATTGAAGTTAACAAGCAGAGAAGAAAAGTTGTAGGTTCAATCCGTGAAGTTGCAGCAGCTAAAAAGCAAGAAATTGTTGACGCATTCTGGGCAAATATTGCAGAAGGTAATGTTTACACAGGTACAGTAAGAAGCCTTACAAACTATGGTGCATTCGTTGACCTTGGTGGTGTTGACGGTATGGTACATATTTCTGAGCTTTCATGGCAGAGAATCAAACATCCTTCAGAAGTAGTTAAAGTTGGCGATACTGTTGAAGTATATGTTAAAGAACTTGATACTGAAAACAGAAAGATTTCTCTTGGCTACAAAAAGGTAGAAGACAATCCTTGGGAAATCCTCAAGCGTGATTATCCTGTTGACAGTGAAGTTGAATGCAAGATTGTAAGCCTTACATCTTTCGGTGCTTTTGCACAGATTATTCCTGGTGTTGATGGTCTTGTTCACATTTCACAGATTGCTCATAAGCACATTGGCACACCTTCAGAAGTTCTTAAGGTTGGCGATGTTGTAAAGGCAAAGATTATGGAAATTGACTTTGACAAGAAGAGAGTAAGCCTTTCAATCAAGGCTCTCCTTGAAGCTCCTGTTGAAGAAGTTGTAGAAGCAACAGAAGAAGCTCCTGCAGAAGTAGTTGAAGAAGCTCCTGTAGAAGCAACAGAAGAAACAGTTGAAGAATAATTAAATCGGCATTAAGGCCGTATAACAATCAGGTCAGATGATGCACGTCTGACCTGTTTTGTTTTTATGAGGTATTATTATGAAAAAAGGTTTAGCAGTTTTGTCAGGGCTTACTGCTGCAGTTGGCGGCGGTTTGTTATATTTGAAGAATAAAGATATATGTCCTCGCTGTGAATTGAAAAAAGCACTTGCAAAAACAAAAATCCATTATATAAAGGATGAAATGTATAATAACGGTGCCGCACTCACACCACCAATGGGGTGGTCAAGCTGGAATATTTTCAGACATAAAATTGACGAAAATGTAATTCTTGATATTGCAAAAGCAATGAAAGAAAGCGGACTCAGTGATGCGGGTTATGTTTATGTAAATCTTGATGATTGTTGGCAGTCTTCAATGAGGGATGAAAATGGTAAAATGCAGGGCGACCTTACCACATTTCCTCACGGAATTAAATGGCTTGTTGAGCAGGTTAACGATTTAGGTTTAAAACTCGGTATTTATTCATCAAATGGTACTCTTACCTGTGAAGATTTACCCGCATCTCTTTATAATGAAAGAATTGATGCAGATACTTTTGCTGAATGGGGAATTGAGTATTTTAAATATGACTATTGCCACCATGTGTTAATTCCGACAGATGCACCATATATTGACAGTATTTCAATTGGTGGTGAAGGAATTGACGGTGAACTTCTTTTCAAGGCTGAAAATGCAGTACTCAAAGGTGATGCAAAAATTGTTCACGAAGATAACGGTGAGAGTTATGTAAAAGGCCTTTGCAGCGGTCTTGGTACAGTTGAATTCAATAATATTGAAGTGCCTGCAGATGGCGAATATGTATTCACACTTGTTATGCGTAAAAACACTTGTAAAGGTCAATTCTGCGTTGTAACTGTAAATGGTACAGATAAATATGATTTTCTTATTGCTGAGCAAAAGGCATTTTCACGTGAGGGCAGAAGACAAATAAAAATAAACCTCAAATCAGGTAATAATACTATTTCTATTACAAACCCTGTAGGCTCACCTATGGATAGTGCCGCAATGCAGTATGAAAAAATGGGTAAAGAGCTTAAACGTGCAACAAAGAAATATGCCGAAGAGAACAATTGTGAAGAAAAGAAAATTCTTTATTCAATTTGTGAATGGGGTTGGAATCAGCCTTGGAAATGGGGCGGAAAAGCAGGTAATATCTGGCGAACTACAGGTGATATTCAACCTAATTGGGCATCAATTGTTGCTATTTATGAAACAAATGTGAGATTGTCAGAATATGCTCAACCGGGTGCATTTAATGACCCCGATATGTTAGAGGTTGGCAACGGCAAACTTACTTACGAAGAAAACAAATCACATTTTACACTTTGGGCAATGATGGCAGCACCGCTCATTTTGGGTAATGATTTAAGAACATTTATTAAAGAAGACGGTACTGTTGATAAAGATAACAAAACCCTTGAAATTCTTACAAACAAAGATGTTATTGCCATTGACCAAGATAAATTAGGTAAACAATGTGTAAGAATAAAGACAAATCTTGTTACTGACATTCTTGTAAAACCTCTTGAAAATAACGAAGTTGCCGTTTGCTTCTTTAATAAGGGGAACTCAAACACACAAATGACCTGCAATTTTGCAGATGTGCACAATCTTGTATCAGTTTCTTTGCCTAATGCAGAAAGTTATAGCTGCAAAGAATTATGGTATAAAACAGAAGAAATTGTCACAGATAAGCTTACAACTACAGTTGCACCTCACGGTGTTAAGGTTTTCAGGATTTCTGCAGTGCAGTAAGTATGTGAATATTTTCGAAAACAAGCAATACAATAAAAGATAAGCCATACCAACAAGCAGAAAATTGCAATGTTATTTGTCCTAAAAAATTACCGGGCATATTTGTGTAATCCCATACCTGAAGTCCAAATATTATATTGACAACTACACCAACTGCAAATTCCAATGTGGTAATGGCGACCATTCCCCAGAAGGCTTTTATGAAAATTGAAGCATCTGAAGAATTGTTTATTAAATATAAAATTAAAAAGGCGGCGCCACCGGTTAAAATCATTGACCAATGAGTATAACCACGGAATGCTATTTCAATAGCACCGTAACCGATACCGCCGATTAAGAAAAGTATAATATATTTTTCTGCATTAACCATAATATCACCCTTAAATACATTCACTTGGGCTATTATTCCCTAATTGTCCGTTAAAATGTGTGCAGGGTGATTTATATGTAAAAATTTTATCTTACAAGGTGAAATTGATGAGTAATTTTGAACAGAAAAAAATAAGAGCCGAACAGCTTCGCAAAGAGCTTAATCATCATATCTATCGTTACTATGTTGAAAATGAAAACGATATTTCAGACTATGAATATGATATGCTTATGCGAGAGTTGGACTCAATTGAGAAAGAATATCCCGAACTTTTAACGGCGGATTCACCTACTCATAGAGTTGGTGGTCAGGCTGACGGACTTTTTGAAACAGTTGTTCACACCGTTAAAATGGAAAGTTTGCAAGATGCTTTTTCTCACGACGAAGTACGTGATTTCGATAAAAGAGTTAGAGATATATTCAGTAATGCCGAATATGTTGTTGAACCTAAAATTGACGGACTTTCAGTATCTCTTGAATACACAAATGGTGTGTTCACCCGAGGTTCAACCCGTGGTGACGGTGTTCAGGGTGAAGATATTACTGCAAATCTTCGTACTGTTAAATCAATTCCCTTAAGACTTAAAAAGGATATTCCTTTTATTGAGGTCCGTGGCGAAGTTTATATGCCCCGTGATGTATTCTTAAAGATTGTTGAAAAGCAAGAACTCAACGGCGAAAAGCCATTTAAAAATCCAAGAAATGCAGCGGCGGGTAGTATTAGACAAAAAAATCCTAAAATTACTGCTGAACGCAATCTTGATATTTATGTGTTCAATATTCAGCAGGTTGAGGGTGTTGAAATTAACGGGCATTACCAATCACTTGAATTTTTAAAAGAATTAGGATTTAAAACAATTCCATTTTTCAATAAGTTCAATAATATTAACGATACACTTAAAGAAATTGAAAGAATTGGTGATATTCGATACACATTACCCTTTGATATTGACGGTGCAGTAATTAAAACTGATGATTTCTCAATGCGTGAAGCAATAGGCAGTACAGCAAAGTTTCCTAAATGGGCATTGGCATATAAATATCCACCTGAAGAAAAGGAAACAAAACTTATTGATATTGAAATCAATGTGGGCAGAACGGGTGTTTTAACACCAACAGCAGTTTTTGAGCCCGTACTTGTTGCAGGTTCAACTGTCAGCCGAGCAACACTTCATAATCAGGATTTCATAAACGAAAAAGGAATTAGAATAGGGGACACCGTTATAATCCGCAAAGCAGGTGATATTATCCCTGAAGTTCTTTCAGTAGTGAAGCATGAAGAAAATGCGTCACCCTATGAAATCCCCAAATTCTGTCCGTCTTGTAATTCACCCGTTCATCGTGAAGAGGGGGAATCTGCAATTAGATGCGACAATCCCGATTGCCCCGCACAGCTTTTGCGAGTTCTTATTCATTTCTGCTCACGTGACGCTATGGATATTGAGGGACTTGGTGATGCCGTCCTTGAAACTCTGTTAAATAAAGGTTTAATCGGTAAAATTGCGGATATTTATCGCATAGATTATGATAAGATTGCAGAGCTTGACGGTATGGGTAAAAAGAGTGCTGAAAATATGCGAAAAGCCATAGAAAAGTCAAAAGAAAATGACCTTTCAAAACTCATTTTTGCATTCGGTATTCGTCATATAGGTCAAAAGGCTTCAAAATTGCTCTCTGACCGCTTTTTAACCCTTGATAACATAATTTCTGCTACAAAAGAAGAAATCCTTACAATCGAAGGATTTGGCGAAATAATGGCTGAGTCAGTTGTTGAGTTTTTCTCACTTTCACAGACAAGGCAGATGATTGATGAATTAAAATCATTTGGACTCAATATGGAAAGTCAACGTGAAATAAAGGATAATCGATTTGAAGGTATGACCTTTGTTTTGACGGGTACACTTTCAACTTACGGTAGAAAAGAAGCACAAGAGATTATTGAATCCTATGGTGGCAAAGCATCTTCATCAGTATCAAAGAAAACGACATATGTTTTAGCAGGTGAGGCGGCAGGCTCAAAACTTCAAAAAGCAACGGATTTAGGTATTACAATAATCAACGAAGAACAATTCGCTGAAATGATAAAATAATTTTTCTTCGTGCCTCCCTCTGACGAGGGAGGTGTCAAAATCTTTGATTTTGACGGAGGGAGAGATATAAAAAATAAGAGGTAGAAATTTCTACCTCTTTAACTTTGCCTTTTTTATTTGTCTAATCAGTTTTTTTGACCTCATTTTAATATAATTGATTGTGTCAATCTCACCCAATCTTATCCACCAATCAATTTCATTACATAATGCGTAAAACTCAACCTTTAAATCACAATATTTATTGACAGTTACTCGCTCTTTGTATAGTTTATATAACTTTAATTTTTTCCCAAGCCCTAAAGTCAAACAGAAAAGTTCATATTCGGGTTCAACAAATCTTGTATTAAATGGGTCAATAACACCTGCAACTTCACATTTTTCTGTGTCAATAATCATATTGGGTGTCCAAAAGTCACCGTGCGAAAGACAAGATGTGTTTTCTGTATTATCAAAAATTTCATCAAAATTTATTAAAACAAGATTAAGTGATTTGATTACCTTTTTGTTAAGTTCACCATTATTATATTTATCTTTTGCAAAATTATATATTTTGTCAAAAAAAGCCCTATAGTACTCTTTCCAAGAATTATAAGAAGGATTATTAAATGCACCGAATTTATCATTATGAACACTTTGCATATCAAGAAAACAATCGATGATATTATTTGCAAGGTGTTTTTTATCATTAATGTCTTTTAATTTTAATTCTTTGCCACTAGCACCATAAATAAATTCTATACCAAGATACGAAACACTATTTTTTTCTGTAATAAAATATGTTTTAGGAATTTTAAAACCGACATTATTGCGTAAAAACTCGTTCATTTTCATTTCTTCGCACATCAGTTCAAAATATTTACTTGTCTTAACCACAAGTCTAAAAGGGGAGGAAGTTATTTCAACGCAATAGCAACTTGCAGTACCGCCATTACCAACAGCAGAAACATTTGTAACAGTAGTATTCAATTGTTCTTCAACTATTGCTTTGATATTTTCCATTATTATAATCCCTTGTTATAAAATTCATTCTTAAACCACACGTCATTTACTTCAAATTCCTTATGATTTAAGTATTCAAGTATTCCTGCATCCGTCGTGAAGTCGAACACAAGCTTATACGAATATAAGAATTGCTTTTTGTAGCCATATTTCTTATTTTGAGCATTTGTACCATATTTACCGTCGCCTAAAAGCGGGTGACCGATTGACGCAAAATGTGCCCTAATTTGATGTGTGCGTCCTGTTAAGAGTTCAACCTCAACAAGACTTAATTCACCATCTGTATCAATAACATTGTACTTTGTACGAATTTCTTTTGAATCATCCATTTTCTTTTTAGAAACAGTAACCTTATTTTTGTTTTCGTCTTTTACAAGATACCCTTCTAAAAGACCGCTATTTTTCTTGATTTCACCGTGAACAATACAGAGATAAAACTTGTGTAATTCACGGTCTTTCATTTTTTGATTGAGAATACGAAGCGTTTCAGCATTTTTTGCCGCAATAACAATGCCACCCGTATTACGGTCAATTCTGTTTACCAAAGACGGAACAAATGAGTTTTCATCGTCAGGCTTGTATTCACCATTTTCATAAAGATAACGTTTAATTCTGCCAATCAAGGTGTCAATATATTCATTGTCATCAGGGTGTGAGAGTACACCAACTTTTTTATCGCAAAGAATAATATTTTCATCTTCATAAATTATGTTGAGATTTTTTGAAGCCTTGAGAAAATCATACTTTTCAGGTGCTTTTTCAAAAAATTCATCATTTATATACATATCAACAATATCACCCACATTAAGACGTGTTGAGATTTCAGCACGTTTACCATTAACCTTAATTCGCTTAATACGGATATATTTATACAAAAGTGTTTTTGGTAAAAGGGGAACACTCTTAGTTATGAATTTATCAAGTCGCTGGTCAGCGTCATTTTTATTGATTGTAAAACTCTTCATTTTAACACCTCAAAATTATTTCAATTAAATATACCACAAGTTAAACCTCATTTCAACTTGAAACTTGCAAGAAAATGTTATAGAATTACTTTGGTGATTAAAAATGAATATAAATAAAACTCATTATAAGATTTTAAGTGATGTGAAAAAAGAATATTTAAATATGTCCACACTTGAAATCCGTGAAAAACTTAATATAGCATTTAAAACTCCAACTGTAGAAGATGATATGACGGGTATTTCGGGAAAGTATATAAAACTTGACAAGCTTTATAAGGTTAAGTATATTCATTCCCGTGATAAGCAAATGCAGCCACAGACATTTGACAGATACCACTATCTTCTTGATGTGGGTGAAGACGAAAACGGTGCATATGTTGAATATGTAATGGTATATGACAAATTTTATAACCCGCTTACAAGACTTGTCTATATACTTGCGGTTTGTGCTGTTATTACATATTTACATTTTCAATATGTTAATAGTAATTTGAGTAATGTATCAGCGATTACATTAAGTGTTGTGCTTGTTGCCTCAATTGCCCTTGTTTTCAAAAAATCTAAAGAAAGTGCAGAAAAGTGTAAGGGTGCGGAAACTCTTTTAGAAAATCTGTTAAAAGATTTAGAATAATATTGACAAAAAAACTATATTGATGTATTATACTAAAGTATTAACACTTTACTACATTAAAAGGGAGTTATTATTATGAAAATGACAAAAATTCTTGCTGTCGTAATGGCAGTGCTTATGGTTGCTCTTTGTTTCACAGCTTGTGGTGGAAATGAAGCAAAAATCGTTGTTGCTGAAAAAGGTTCAGCAGGTGAAGAGGTAATGAATGCTGATGCATATTTTGCAGAGTATGAGAAAGTTGCCGTTGATTCACAGTCTAAAACACTTGTTGAAGTAAAATCGGGTACTGCTAATGCTGCCGTTATTGACTATGTTATGTCAATCGGTTCAATCGGTGAGGGTACTGATTATGCTGACCTTAAAGTGCTTGATGACGTTGCATTTAATCCTGAACAGTATGGTATTGCATTCAGAAAAGGTTCAGATGCTACATATTATGTAAATCAGGCTATGGCAGACCTTAAAGCAGACGGCACACTTAATACAATCGCAACAAAGTATAAGCTTCAGGACCTTCTCGTTGTTAAAGATACATTCACAAAGCCTGAAGTTGCTGAGTCTGATTGGGAATACATCAAGAATAAGGGCGAAATGGTTATCGGTATTACTCTTTTCGCACCAATGAACTATTATGATGATAACAATAATCTTACAGGTTTTGAAACTGAATTTGCTGAGGCAGTTTGTGCAAAGCTCGGTGTTAAAGCTAATTTCAAGGTAATTGACTGGAATTCAAAAGAAACAGAACTTGCAAGTAAAAATATTGACTGTATCTGGAATGGTATGACAATTACTCCTGAAAGAGAAGAAAATATGTCAATCACAATTCCTTATATGGAAAATAAGCAGGTTGTAGTCGTTAAGGCTGACTAATTTTAGGAGTTTGTTTAATGTCTTTTGTAAATATAAGCCTTGATTTACTTCAAAGCTTTTCTGAAAACTGTGAACTATTTCTTTTCACACTGTTGTTTTCTTTGCCATTGGGTCTTATTATTTCAATGGGCTCAATGTCAAAAATCAAAATTATAAAGTATATAACAAAAGCATTTGTCTGGGTCATCAGAGGTACGCCTCTGATGCTCCAGCTTTTTGTGGTTATGTATGTGCCGGGTCTTGTTTTTGGTATTCCAATGAAATCAAGAATGACTGCGGCCCTTATTGCCTTTGTTATTAACTATGCGGCATATTTTTCAGAGATTTATCGTGGCGGAATTGAATCCATACCCAAAGGTCAGTATGAAGCCGGTCAAGTGCTCGGAATGACAAAGTCGCAGATTTTCTTTAAGGTTGTTTTAATGCAGGTTGTAAAGAGAATTATTCCACCAATGAGTAACGAAATTATTACCTTGGTAAAAGATACCTCTCTTGCCCGTGTAATTGCAATTTCTGAAATTTTGATGACTGCAACTGAATATACAAGTGAAGGTCTTATATGGCCATTATTCTATACAGGGCTTTATTTCCTCGCTTTCTGTGGCGGTCTTACATTGTTGTTCAACTTTATTGAGAAAAAATTTGATTATTATCGGAGTTAAAGATTATGTCTATATTGCAAATAGAAAATATTAAAAAGAGCTTCGGTAATAACGAAGTTTTAAAGGACATCAGTTTTTCACTTGAAAAAGGTGAAGTGTTGTCAATAATCGGTTCGTCGGGTAGCGGTAAAACTACATTGTTGCGTTGCCTTAATTTCCTTGAAACCGCAGAATTCGGTAAAATTTATGTTGACGGCGATATGCTTATAGATTTCGCAGTTGATACAAATGAAAAGGATGAACAGCTTCGCAGAAAAAGACTTAATTTTGGTCTTGTTTTTCAGTCATTCAACCTTTTTCCACAATACACAATTTTAAAGAATCTTACTTTGGCGGTTCAATTGCTTGAAAATGTAAAGAAAAAGGATAAAGAAAGACTCAAAGAGATTGATGACCATGCACTTGATTTATTGAAAAGAGTCGGTCTTGAAGATAAAGTCAATGCTTTTCCTTGTGAGCTTTCCGGTGGTCAGCAGCAACGTGTTGCAATTGCAAGAGCTTTGATGCTTTCACCCAAAATTCTCTGCTTTGATGAGCCCACAAGTGCACTCGACCCTGAACTTACGGGTGAGGTGCTTCGTGTTATTCGTGAACTTCGTGATGGTAATACAACAATGATAATTGTTACTCACGAAATGAATTTCGCCAAAAATGTTTCTGATAAAGTAATTTTTATGGCTGATGGCATCATTGAAGAAATGGGAACACCTGAAGACGTTTTTGAAAATCCAAAGAGTCAAAGACTTAAAGATTTCTTGAGTTCAACACTTAAAGATTAAAATAATCCTCTGCTTGAATTTGGCAGAGGATTTTTCTTGTATTCAATATATTTTTATGTTAAAATGTAATTGGTGATTTGTATGAAAAAATTAATTTCATTATTTCTTGCATTTGTAATGATGTTTACAATGTTTTCTGTAATCTCATTTGCAACAGAAAAAGCAAAACTTTCAATTAAAAACGAAACCGTTTATGCAGGTGATGAATTCACTGTAAGCCTTTTTATCAGTGATAATTCTAAAATGAGCGGTGCAGTAATTGACGTTTACTACGATTCGAGTGTTCTTGAATATGTGTCCTCAAAGTCGGGTGCAATTTTAGATGAAAACGCAAATATAAGTATAAAAAATACTTCGGGTGCTAATTCAAAAGTGCGTTTTACTTATCTTTCGCCTGATTCATCAGTTACATCATATGGTGTGTTAATGTCAATAACCTTTAAAGCACTTGAAAACGCCTCCGGCAATACTGATTTGAAAATATCAATACCTAATGAAGCCGATTTTGTAACAAAAGATTTGGCAAAAATCCCATATGAAGTCAGCAATTCAGTTATAAGTATTATCAATAACTCTGTTTCAGTGGACAATGATGAAACAACTTCAGCAATTGAGTCAACTTCTGTTGAAGAAACCACATCTGAAACTCAAACTCAACCATTAACCGAAAAGGTTGAAGATGAAAAAACAGAAAATAATGATAATAATAAAGAAAATACTGTTATAATTGTAATGCTTATTGCAGGTGCGTTGCTTTTAATCTGCGGTATTGTAATTCTTACAAAAAATAAGAAAAAAGAATAAATCAAAATTCACTGCATATATTTTAGCGGTGATTTAATTGAAAAAATACATAACGGACAGCGAAAAATTAGATATATTGGTACATCTGATTATTAAGGGCTATCTTACAAAAAATCAAATCAAAGCAATAATAAAGCGAGGTATGTGACTACCTCGCTTTTTGTTATTGTATTGGTTCAAAATCTTCTGCACCATGTTTACATATAGGACAAATAAAATCTTCGGGTAATTCTTCGCCCTCATAAACATATCCGCAGATTTTACATACAAAGCCCTTTTTCTTTGGTGCTTCGGGCTTAGGTTTAATATGGTCAAAATAGTATTGATATGTGGCAGATGGAATATCTGATAATGTTTCTGCTTCTGTAACATCTGAAATAAATAAAAGGTGAGTTCCACAGTCAATTACATCGGTTACAATACATGAAATATATGCATTTGTGCCTTCACACACGAAATATGTTCCGTTTTCAGTTCTGTAGTGGTCATTATAACCGGCGAATTTGTCCGTATCTCTGCCACTTGCAAAACCAAAACGTTTTATCATTTCAAATGTGACATCCTGTGAAAGAACTGAAATTGTAAATTTTTTTGTTCTTTCAATCATACCGCAAGTATAATTGTTTTTATTGACTGCAATCGTCAATCTTTTAGGTGAATCCGTCACCTGTGTGGCAGTATTGATAATACAAGCATTATCCTTTCCATCTTCAGTGGCACTGAGAATAAACAGACCGTAACTTAGTTTAAACATTGCCTCATTTCTAATCATAAAATCATCTCCAATCTATTTAATATTATAACACATTTTTGTAAGATTGAACAACAATTTTTTGTATTCGACAAATATATTTTCACATTGACAAAATTATGTATTTATGGTATCTTTTTTTGTATAAATATAATTTGAGTTTGAGTGCATATTTTTTCTCGAATTTAGAAAAGGAGATGTAAAAATGAAAAAAAGGTTCAATTCTAAAACCTTATTTGCTTTGGCAATTTCTGTTTTACTTATTGCAAGTATGACTGTGTTTGCTTTTGCAAGTGATGGTGATGCCGCAACAGCAAAAATGATTGATTGTTCTTCTTGCGAAGGCTCAGGCTTTTTATCAGTTTGTGCTGAATGTGAAGGAACAAATCTTGTCTGCAAAGACTGTTCTGTAGCATCAAATGTATGTGGTGATTGTGGTGGTACAGGTAAGGTAGAAGCACCTACTAAATTCTATTCAAGTCTTTGGTCATTGCTTCCCCCGATAATCGCTATTGCATTGGCACTTATAACAAAAGAAGTTTATTCTTCACTCTTTGTTGGTATTGTTGTGGGCGGCCTTTTATATGCTGAAGGCAATTTTGTGGGCACAATCACTCACGTTTTCAGCGATGGATTTGTAGCAAATATTGCAGATTCATATAATATGGGTATCATCATATTCCTTATTGTTCTCGGTGCAATGGTTTCAATGATGAATAAAGCCGGCGGTTCTGCAGCTTTTGGTCGTTGGGCTAAAAAACACATTAAATCAAGAGTCGGCGCACAACTTGCAACAGTCCTCTTTGGTTGTATGATTTTCATTGATGACTATTTTAACTGTTTAACAGTTGGCTCAGTTATGAGACCGGTTACAGATAGCCATAAGGTTTCACGTGCAAAACTTGCATATCTTATTGATGCTACTGCAGCACCCGTTTGCATTATTGCACCAATATCATCTTGGGCAGCAGCTGTTGCAGGCTTCGTTGCAGAAGAAGAGGTAAGTGGTTTCCAACTTTTCTTAAGTGCAATTCCATATAACTTCTATGCGCTTCTTACAATTGTAATGATGGTTGCTATCACAGTTATGAAGTTTGATTACGGTAAGATGAGAATTCACGAAGAAAACGCTATGAACGGTGACCTTTTCACAAGTGACGCTGAATTATTTAAGGATTCTGCTGATGCAGAAAATGCTAATCCAAAGGGTAAAGTTATTGACTTGATTATTCCTGTTGTGGCACTTATTATTGCTTGTGTTATCGGACTTATCTATTCAGGTGGATTCTTTGATTCAACAAGTGGTGCATATCACAATGTTATTGAAGCATTCTCAAGTGCAGACGCATCGGTTGGTCTTCTTTATGGTTCATTCTGCACACTTATCCTTACAGTTGCATACTTTGTGATTCGCAGAGTAATTACTTTCAAAGATTGTATGGATTCAGTACCTGAAGGCTTTAAAGCAATGGTTCCTGCTATTATGATTCTTGCTTGTGCTTGGACTCTCAAGGCTATGACGGACAGTCTTGGTGCAAAAGAATTTATTGCAGATATTGTAGAGTCAACAGCGGGTGCGTTTGAAAACTTCCTTCCTGCAGTTATTTTCCTTATTGCAGTTGGTCTTTCATTTGCAACAGGTACATCATGGGGCACATTTGGTATTCTTATTCCTCTTGTTCTCAGTGTATTCCCATACGAAAGTGGTCCTATTTCAGTTATTTCAATTTCAGCTTGTATGGCAGGTGCAGTTTGTGGTGACCATTGCTCACCAATTTCTGATACAACAATTATGGCAAGTGCCGGTAGTCAGAGCAACCACCTCAATCACGTTTCAACACAATTGCCATATGCATTGACTGTTGCAGGTGTTTCGTTTGTAACATACATAATTGCAGGTTTTGTTCAGTCTGTAATAGCTCTTCCAATCGGTATTGCACTTATGCTTGGAACACTCTTTGTAATAAAAGCAGTTTCAAAGAAAAAGGCATAAAAGAACAATATAAAACTAATCCCCTTATCCAATTCGGATAAGGGGATTTTTATGTAGTAAATTACTTTACTTCTTTTAATACTTCAATATATGATTTAATTGCCTTTACACAGCCCTCAAAACCTAAATCAGCACTGTTGAGGCATAAATCATAGTTACGGGCATTGTCCCAATCACGGCAGGTATAATAGTGATAAAATGCACTGCGGTGCTTGTCGATTTTACGGATTTTCTTATCGGCTTCTTTCTCCGATAACGCATACATATCCATGACTGTTTTTACGCACTCACTGTGGGGTGCCCAGATAAAAGTCTTAATAACATTATCGGTATGCTCAAGAATATAGTCAGCACATCTGCCAACAATAACGCAAGGTCCTTTTGCAGCTAAATCTTTAATGATTTTTGCTTGATAATTGAAAAGGTTTTCTTTTGACACAAAATCACTGTCTTCAGGTGGAATAAGCTTACCCACATATTTGCGTGTAGAGGGTTCAAACAAACCTTTGTTAACATCTTCGTCGTTCTTGTCAAAAAGTCTTAAAGCAATTCCGCTTTCATCAGATGCCATATAGAGAATTTCTCTGTCATAAAAGGGGATACCAAGTTCTTTAGAAAGCATTTTGCCGATTGTCTTACCACCGCTACCATAGCCACGGGCAATAGTTATAACAAAATTTTTATCCATAATATTTCACCCTCCGAAATTATTCACTTAAATATGCCTTTTTAACTGACTCGTCGTTCATAAGGTCCTGTGCATTGCCTGAAAGCACAATGTTACCTGTTTCAAGTACATAAGCTCTGTCAGCAATTGAAAGTGCTTTTTTAGCATTCTGTTCAACAAGAAGAACTGTTGTTCCGTTTTCATTAATTGCTTTTATGATTTCAAAGATTTCTGAAACAAGAAGGGGAGAAAGACCCATTGATGGCTCATCCATTAAAACGAAATCGGGCTTTGACATAAGTGCTCTGCCCATTGCAAGCATCTGCTGTTCACCGCCGGAAAGAGTACCTGCAATCTGATTTTTTCTTTCTTCAAGACGAGGGAATCTTTCATAGACATATTTCAATGTCTGTTCAATTTCAGATTTATTTTTGCGTGTGTATGCACCGAGTTTGATATTATCGAGAACTGAAAGTTGTGAAAAAATTCTTCTACCTTCAGGAACATGAGCCATACCCATTGTAACGATTTTGTGGGCAGGAATTTTAGTAATATCATTATCATTGTAAAGTATTTTGCCGGTTTTAGGCTTTATAAGACCTGTAACTGTATGAAGAATGGTGGTTTTACCCGCACCGTTTGCACCGATAAGAGCCACAATTTCACCCTTGTTTACCTCAAAGGAAACACCCTTTAAAGCTTTAATCATACCATAATAGACTTCAATATTATCTACTTTTAAAAGTGGTGCCATAGTTTTGCCTCCTTAATCGCCAAGATATGCCTTAATAACTTCGGGGTCATTAAGCACATCACTTGTTTTGCCTTGTGCTAATTCTTGACCGAAGTTGAGTACTGTAACTTCTTCACAGATACCACTTACGAGTTTCATATCGTGCTCAATAAGAAGAATTGTCATATCAAACTCGTCACGAACAAATCGAATTGTATCCATAAGTTCTTGAGTTTCGCTTGGGTTCATACCTGCAGCGGGCTCATCAAGAAGCAAGAGCTTAGGATTAGTAGCAAGTGCACGTGCAATCTCAAGTTTTCTCTGTTTACCGTAGGGGAGATTACAAGCAAGGTTATTTCTCTCTTCTTCAAGGTTAAAAATACGAAGCAGTTCCTTTGCTTTTTCTCGCATTTCTTTTTCGGATGAAAAATGCTTGGGAAGTCTGAACATACTTGTGAACGGGTCACATTTGAATTCGGGCTGATTGTGAAGACCAACCATAACATTACGGATAACACTCATATTATTGAAAAGACGAATATTCTGGAAAGTACGAGCAATACCCTTGTGATTAATTGCCTCTTCTTTTTTGCCTTTTAATTCTTCACCATCAAGTAAAAATGTGCCTGTAGTGGGTTTGTAAACACCGGTAATAATGTTAAAAACTGTTGTTTTACCTGCACCATTCGGGCCAACAAGACCATACAACTCATTTTTCTTGACTTTTAAGTTTAATTCATTAACAGCTTTAAGACCACCGAAGGATATACCGAGGTTCTTTGTTTCAAGCATATATTCTGCCATATCAGTTATCCTCCTTTGAATAAGAATCAATATCATTGCTGTCATTCTGCAAATCATATGACAACATTTCGTTCATTTTGATTTTAGTATCAATTCTGTTCCATTCGGCTTCATCATCTTTTTCTTTTGATTTCTTTTTGTTGCCCTTGAATGAAATCTTATTCTTGAGATTTGTGAAGGTAGGAGCATTGTTGAAGAGAATAGCGAAAATAAGAATTATTGCATACACAACAAGCTTAACAGAAGCCAATGGTCCTGAAAGTTCATTCTGGAGAAGAATGTTAAGGTAAGTGATTATTGTTGCAGCAATAATTGAACCATTAATACTACCCATACCACCAAGAACAACCATAACAAGAATTTCAATTGAATAGTTATAAGAGAATGCTTCCTGCTTAACCTGACCGATACACTGTGCATAAATAACACCTGCAACACCGGCAAAGAATGCAGCGACAATGAATATGAACAACTTATAGAAAGTAACATTTATACCCATTGATTTAGCCGCAATTTCATTGTCTCTGATTGCGGTAACAGCACGACCGTGTTTACTTCTGATAAGGTTTTGAGAAAGTATAAGAACAACAATAACAGTAATGAGTGTAACAATGAAAAATTCTTTTTCAGGATACATTTTTACAGTAAGTCCCTGTGATGCACCGAAGAAACTAATGTTTTTAAAAATATTTCTCACAATTTCACCAAATGCAAGTGTTGCAATTGCAAGATAGTCGCCTTTGAGTCGAAGTGCAGGAATACCAATAATCAATCCGAAAAACGCAGAAATAAATCCACCGATTAAAACAGATAAAACATACACAAGAAGTTCACTTTCAATTACACCTGAAAGTATATTTACACAGTATCCGCCAAGGTAAGCACCTACACACATAAAGCCTGCGTGACCAAGGCTCAATTCACCCAAAAAGCCAACAACAAGGTTAAGAGATACTGCAAGAATAATACTGAATGATATTCTTACCAAGGTGCTTCGGTCAAGTCGGCCGAGTTCACCAATTGAGTTAAGAATGAATGTTATTATAAGTACAACAGCAACCAGAATATAATTAAGGTGATGTTCAATTTTGAATTTTGATTTACTTTTTGCCATAACATTACACCTTCTCTCTGATTTTCTTGCCAAGAATACCGGTTGGCTTAACAAGAAGAATTATAATTAATAAACCGAACTCAATTGATGTTGTATATGGTGCTATAACATCAATACTGAGACAGATATTTTCAACAAGACCAAGAAGAATTCCACCAACCATAGCACCTGGAATTGAACCAATTCCTCCAATAACTGCAGCAGCAAATGCCTTGATACCGGGCAATGCGCCAAATGAGGGACTTACAGGTATTTTGATGAGATAGAACAAACTAGCAAATGCTGCAAGAGCAGAACCTATTGCAAAGGTAATCATAATAATTTTATTAACGTTAACACCCATAAGCTGAGCCGCACCCTTGTCTTCAGATACAGCAAGCATTGCACGACCTGTTTTTGATTTTTTAATAAATACTGTGAGAATTATCATAATAGCCGCACTTAAAACAAGTGTGACAATTGTACTGATATTAAGTGAAACATTACCGGGTAACTGAATTGAACCCAATTTATTAAGAATAATTACTGATTTTGGCTCTGTTCCAAAAATCAACTGCGCTAAACCTTGAAGCAAGTTACTTACACCGATTGCAGTAATAAGAACGGCGAGGGGAGAAGCAGTTCTTAAAGGCTTATATGCAAGTTTTTCTATTACAATACCAAGCAAGACACATAAGATTACAGACACAACAAAAGCAACAATCGGATTGCCCGTTGTTGAATAAACAGTGAAAATAGCATACGCACCAACCATAATTACGTCGCCGTGTGCAAAGTTAAGCATCTTTGCAATACCGTAAACCATAGTATAGCCAAGAGCAATAAGTGCATAAATAGCACCAAGACTCAAGCCATCCAATAAAGTTACCATAAAATAAAACTCCTTAATATACAATCTGTATTTGGCTTACACCGAAAAAAAGAAAAAACTTTTTCTTTTTTTCGCTATAAGTCAAACCATACGGTCCCAGATAATCTGAAACCGTATGGTATAAATAGACTATTGTTAAGTTATGAATTATTTGTTTACTTCAACAATAACAGGAACCTTTGTACAAGCACCTGAAGCATCCCACTTCATTTCGCCTGTTGTACCTGCGTAAGTAAAGCTTTCAGCTGTGATTTCCTTAACAACAAGGTTGCAAAGGTCACTTGCAGAAATGTTAACGTCGTTAACACCTGCTGCTTTCATTGTTTCAAAGATTACATAAACTGCATCATAACCGTCAGCAGCAAACTGGTCAGGCTTTGAACCATATTTTGCTTCATAATTCTTAACGAAGTTAGCAGTCTTTTCTAATGTGCTGTTAACGTCGAAAGGAGTGATGTAGCTGATTTTGTTTGTTACTGTTTCGTCAATCTGTGCTGCAACACCGTCAAGACCGTCACAACCGAAAAGAACAACGTCTTTAAGACCCTTATCAACACAAGCTCTTGCTACAAGACCTGCTTCTGTGTAGTAGATAGGAAGGAAGATAACGTCACATTCTTTAAGTGCTTCAACAGAAGCTGAGAAGTCAGTCTTTGTTTCTGCGTCGAATGTACGAACTTCAAATGCCTTGTTAAGATTCTTCATCTCTGATTCAAAAGCAGCATAGATACCTGATGAATATGTATCACTTGTGTCATAGATACAACCGATTTTTTCAAAGTCTTTAGCAAGTTTCTGTGCAGCAAGGATACCCTGGTCTGGGTCACCGAAGCAAACACGGAATGCGTTTGGTCTGTCAGTGATAATGCTTTCCTGTGAAGCTGAAGGAGTGATGAAGAAGAGGTTATCTTCAGCAGCTCTCTTTGCGAATGCTTCGCAAGAACCTGATGTAACACTACCAAGTGAAATCTGCATACCGTCATCCATAAGTGCGTCATAGCCTGTTGCTGCATCAACGTCTGATGCTTTGTCGTCTTTCATTTCAAACTTGAAAGGAACGCCATTAAGACCACCTGCTGCGTTGATTTCTTCAACTGCAAGCATTGCACCGTTGTTTACGGAGTTACCGTATGACTGGTTAGGACCTGTAAGAGGACCTGTTGCACCGATGAAGTAAGCTTCTTTTTTCTCGCCGCCGCATGCTGCAAAACAAGTAACAACAAGTGTTAATGCCATAACAACGGCGAAAACCTTTTTAAATGTTTTCATTAGAATTTCCTCCTTGTATTTTGCAAGATTTTACTCTTGCATGTATTTTAAAAAAATATTAAATAAAATATACACCAAACAGCCCGATAAGTCAAATGTTTTATACAAAAAAATGTAAAAATATTACTAATTTTTTAATATTTGAACTCATAAATATACTTGTCGTCAAAAGAGAACTTTAGGTTATATATATTATCCTCGGTTGAATCTGTAATTTCACAACTATTAATACCAGTTATTTCATATTGAATTTGTTCAATAAGCCCTTTATTATTGATTGTTGCAACTACAGAAACGGCAGAGTAATAAGTTTGAGATTCCTTAATGTTTTCTTTCTCAAAAGGCTTAAATGCATTGATTACAGACTCAATTTTGTTTTGTTCATTATTTTTTACGGTTGTGGGCACAAAACTAATGGTAACTACATTTCCGGCACTACCTTCAACAAAAGAATATGTGTCAATTGCATCAAGTGATGTTGAAGCCTTATTATTATAGGGGGGCAGAAAATCAAAAAGTTTATCCGAATTTGAAAGTCCGTTAGAGAATTGATAACTCTTTTCTTTTTTACCATTTACTTTTTTGATTTCATTTTCAAGCTTTGTTTGAGTGATAATTGCAGTTTCTTTAATTGCTGTCTGTGCGTCAAATTCGGTAATTTGTATATTTCTGCGTTCTACAAGAGTTGCACTTGCATTACCGGTATATGCCTTAGTGGTATTTATTGCATTAAGCAATTTTTTTACAGCATCACTTTTTGAGTTTTGAGCATCATTTTCAGTTGTGCTTTCTTCTTCATCAGTGATAACGGGTGCAGATGCAAAAATATGTTCCAATGAAAAGCCGATTCCTGTTTCATATTCACGTGAATTTATATCAACAACAGTCTGAAAAGGTTGATAAAGACTTTCGCCATTTGAAAGGGAGTTATAAACAAATACAAGTTTTGCATTTACCGCATTTAAAGTGTCATATAGTTTTAATATTACGGTCATATTGTCTTCAAGATTATTGATTGATGAAGCAACAGCAACCGAGTTTTTAGATTCAAAAGCTTTTGTAAGGGTTGAAAGATTTTTTATAATTTTATCGTGAACAGTTCTGAAATCTGAAATTAGATATTCTTGTGGATTAAATTGACCATAATCAAATTGCGAAACAATATCACAAACTTCATTGAAAACTTCGGTGTTTGCATTTGTTTCATATTCATAAAGTGCGTTGTCGATTTTTTCAGGGTACTCTGCTTCATTAAGGGCTTTCAATAAAGAATATAGTTCTTTATATTTAATAAAATTACTCAATTCAGCAAAATAACGAATATATACGAAATTATTATAAAACTCAAGCTCTTTTGATATTTCAAATTTTTCTGCAATATTCCATAAACGTCGGCAATTCTCTGTAAATTCATTTTTAAAATAGGGGATATAGTAGATTTTAGAAATGTCTATATTCTCCTCTGTAACAATCAAATCAAACTGATTTGAAATTGCATTAAGAACATCGTTTGCGATAACAGATTTTTCATTTGCTTCAAGTGTTCCTACAAATTGGTTACACTCGTTGTATTGTTTGCTGTTGAGCAAATCAAGAATATGTTCAATATTTTTGTCGGTATTATTGATTGCACAAGACGAGAATATAATTAATATTGCAATTAGTAACGAAGTTGTTTTTAAAGCCTTTTTCATTTAATCACCATTGAAAAAATTTATTATATTCATTTTACTATACTCGACAAAAAGTGTCAATGAATAAAAAATCAGGGATATGAGTCATATCCCTGAAATATTAATATCATTATTTTTTCTGCGGACCATTGAAGCCGTTTGCTTCTTGGAATGCTGCAATTTTATCAATAACACTGAGTACAACATCAAAGCCTCTGCCAACTGTTGGTTCCATTTCAAAGCGTTCTGCTCTGTCGTGGAATGTGTGATAATACCAAGTAAGCATTGGGTTTTGAGCTGCAAAAGTAACTGACTTGATTCCTGCTCTTGTCATTGGTGTGCTGTCGCAACCGCCAACAGGATTATGAATACAACCATTTGTCTTGCTTTCAATACCCATTTCTTCAAATGTATCTTTGAACATTTTTTCAAGGTCAGTATCAAAACGGCAACCCTGCCAGTCATCCTTAATAACAACTTCAAAATAATCCTTATCTGCAACAGAGTCAATGTTAATGTTCCAAGCATTTTTTGTTAAGTCATCATTTCTGTGCTTGTGAACAAATGCCATTGAACCACGAAGACCTGCTTCTTCAGCACCGCAATTGCAGTCAACAATACGGCAGTTTTTAGGCATTTTATCAGGATTTTCTTTAAAGTACTTAATTACGGCATAGCTGAGTGCACAACCTGTTGCATTGTCCATTGCGCCCTTTGAAGCAGTTTCTTCATCGCCGTCATTCCACATAGTAACGAAAGCACTACCAATTGCGGTGATAACGGGAATAAAGTTCAATAAAAGCATAAAAGTATTTAATGAGTCAGACATTGCAATCTGGTTTGCCCAACCTGCACCGAACATAAGACCTGCATAGATTGTAGCCATTGCAATTGAAACACCAATCATAAAGAATACGCAAACTGCACCGAAACCAACTTTACCATATGTAGTAATAAGACCATAAATTGGCTTTTCAGGGTATTTAGATGCGTTTTCTGAGTGCTTCCAGTTCCAGCTTGTGTCAGTATGGCCTGAAAGGATGATTGTGTAATCATATTTGCCGTCTTCGGGAAGCAATTCACCATAAACATTCTGTGAAATTTTCTGTTTGAAGAACATATCAAACCATGGTTTGTAAAGGAAACAACTGAATACAAGCCACGCAACCATTGCGATACCAATGAATGCCATTGCAAACCATACGTGGTAATTGTCAAGTGCAAAATATGTAAGAGCACTTAAGATTATACCGACCCAACCTGCATAGGGAAGTCCGCCGATGCTTGAACGGGGAGAAACTGCAAATTCCTCTGTTTTTGCTTCAATTCCGATTTCTTCGAGCTTTTTACCCATAAATTCTGCATATTTTCTTTCACCTTTAGAACCGGGAAGACGAGAACCCATATTTTCTGCATCTTTTACAAGTTCATATGCAAGCTCAGCATATTTTCTGTTTTCCTCTTTCATTTCATAACCTCCAAATCAAAAAGAAGATACACATAAATAATATTGCATTTTGAAAGAGAAATCAAGAGTAAATTGAAAAATTATGGGTACCAATATTCAATTAGTTCATCAATATCAGTAATATCTTCTGGTGGTACAAATCCAATTGACCCGTCAGCCAACGGGGGAACTTCATCCGAAACACTATCATCGGGCGGAGGGGGAATGTATATTGGGTTATCAATATAAGCACTCAAAGACTCATAACCGAAAGTTCGAATCCAATAAGACTCAAATGGATTATTTATTTCAAACATTGAAGATTGTGAATATTGGTGAAGTGCACCAATACTTGCAGTTTCGGTATCAGGTATGATTGTTTGTGCAATATACCCACGATGATTTTCTCCGCTTTTAGTGGGTGGAAAAATATAATGCAAATGTTTTAATTCACCAGCTTCAATCGGCTGTATATGTATCGGCTCAATTTCTTTCGTGATGCCGTCAATATCAAAAAGCATTTTACAGAAAAGGTCACAGGCATTACCTCTGTAAAAATCAATAAAGAATTCGGTGTAACGCTTTGTGCTGAAATCCTCGAATTTATCAATTGCAATCAATATTCTTATATGTGGAACATCTGCATTAGAGCTATTTATAGTGAAAAAATATGAAGTATAATGATTTATGCTCAAATCGTCAATAAATTCTGCATTTTCTTCTTCTATTTCAAGTTTTTCTGCATCTTTGTATTTGATAATTTCACTTTCAGGTAGCTCATCTGCAATCTTCTGCGGTAGTCCCATAGCTATTAGCTTGTCTTTGATTTCGGTAACATCAGATTGGGTGTCTTCAATCAAATAATTGACGGCTTCATAATTGTTGCTCAAAATATTATCATATAAACCGTTTATTCCCGATAAAAGTATAACAAGTGCAAGTACTATCGATACTAGTATTTTTGCAGTATGTTTTTCGTGGGAAATTGATATTTTGAGGCTATCCAAATCCCTTATAGAAGTATAAATTACTATGGCAGGTAAAATATTTATTAATATTGTCAATAACCCAATTTCAGTTTCATAATCATTATTTACAAAGAATGTAAGAAGTGCCGATAAGATGACCAATGGTAGTGAAACAATCGCTAAAACAAAATCTGCTTTCGGTTCATTCATTTTTTTCTTTGCTTTTAATATTCCGCAAATAATCAAAGTGTAAATTATTAAAACTACGATTTGTTGTATTAGAAAAATTGTTTTAACAATTTGCAAATCCATTACAAATGCACATTGAATGACGAATGTAATAATTTGGAATATTCCGTGTATCCCTGACAAAATGAAGGCTGTATTGAAATATTTATTTACTTTTCGAATTTTTATAAGTGCTGAAAATAATATCAAAGTGAATAAATAAGAACGTACTACACGTATTGTTCCAAGAGCAAAATAGAATAATAACGGATAAACAATTTGCCAAGCTGCCGATTTAAAATAATCAGCGGAAGAAATAGGGTAGAGCTTTTTAAAAGTCTTGGCAACTGCTTCGCTATCTCCCATATGTTTAACTGCATCTTTTTGTGCATCCTCATCGCTCAAACCAAGAGCGACATTTCTTTCATAAATCTCTAAGAGGTGGGATAATAATTCGTCTTTTAACTCGGATTTTACCTTTCGGTCACGTATGCCCTTTGACACCGTATTTATATATGTATTTATAATATTCAATTCTTTTTTCATACTCCACCGCCTTTCATTTAACGGCTAATTCTCAATTTCATTAAAATTTATTGACTCATCATCAATTGTGTAATATGGATAATAATCAAAATTGTTGTACAAATCCCATCTTCTGATTGGCTCTAAATCATTTGGAAAATACATGGTTCCACTAAATTCAAAAATTGCCATATCATTAATTGATGTATCGTATGCACTTATGGGGAATTTTTGCCATAAGAAAACTCCGTCCGTAGAACCGGCAATTGGAGTATCCGGCTTTTGTAATTGTGCCGAATGTGCAAGATATACACGTTTGTCAGTTGAATTTTTTTCAAATGTGAATTCATACCCTGAAATGTAGAACTTTTCAATAGCATTTTTTGGTGTGTATTCAGAAAGTGGTGCTGTTGAATAAGTTTTACCGTCCTTTTCAGATAATGCAATGAAGAATTCTTCTGAATTACTTTCTTCGTCAACCGGCACAACAATATGGTCATAAAACTGATGATATAAGCCTTTTCGGTATTTCGCCTTACTGTTTTCGGGGAATTCTGCACGCATCAATACTCTCATTTCACCATTTGAATAATAAAAATTATAGGATTTAACTGTACATAAAACTTTATCATCGTTGGCAAGTGTCGTTGATTTAACTTCATCAGTATTCTGAATTTGCATATATGTTGCGTCGCTATATTTCAACACTTCGCTGTCAGGTAAATCATAAAGGTATTCTTCGGGAAATCCTAATTCAAGCATATTATTTCTTGCAATTTCAATTTCTATTTGTTCAATATTTGTATCAACCGTGTTGTAAATAACTGTTTCAACTTTTGGTGTTGCTGAGGCATACATAATTATGATAGGAACAATAGCAAGAAAAACTACAAGAAAACGATAACCGATTTTCTCAATCTTTTTGATAGGCTCACTCAAATCAAATTCCGGCTCTTTATATGCAAGAATGTTTTTAGCTCTGCCGAGTTGGCAAAGTGCAAATATCATCAATAATGGTGTACCCATAGCAATATAAGTTTCTTCTGTTGTTGCAGCGAAAACGATAATGATTGCGGTGAAAACATATGCAATAAATCCACCGATTAAATGAGGCTTTTTATCATTATCAGATACAAGCTTTTTACTAATATCATTGATTCCGGAGAAAATGCACCAATATACAATTGTGTTTAGAGCTGTGCCTATAAGCTGATAACCATATATCAAGGCTTCATCATTAACAGTAAATAAGAATAGCCCTTGCATTATTATAAAAAAGATTTGAATGATAATATTGAGATAAAATGCAAAATTTAATTTCTTGTTGGTTTTTCTCAATCTCATTAGACCATAAATTAAATCAATTTCACCCACAAATTTCAGTATTTTTCCCATTCCAGGAAACAGATTTATTTGGAAAAATGAAAGAGCCATACCCCAAATAATAAAGTTTAAAGATGAACGCATATATTCTGTGGGTATAATTGAATACAATTTGCCGAAATCATCTGCTATTTTTTCTTTATCACCCAATTTTTCAATTGCTTTTAGTTGTGCGGTTTCATCGTCCATTCCCAATGAGAAATTTCTTTCATACTCTTCAATGAGATGGGAAAAAAGTTCATCATAAACATCATTTTTCTTGCGTGGGGACATAATCTTTTTACAGACTGAGTTTATGTATTCGTCAAATATAAGAAATTCCCTGTTTTCATCCATAGAATAACCCCCAATCTTTAGAATAATCGATTGTTATGTTGCCGAAAGTTCACCACCAAGAACTTTGCCGACCGCAGCGCTGTAAGCCTCCCATTCTTTTTTCTGTGAAGCCAATTCCTTTAATCCTTTTTCTGTGATTTTGTAGTATTTTCTTTTTCTGCCGTTTTCTTCGCTTTCAACCCAACGTGATGAAAGAAAATCTTCTTTTTCAAGTGCGTGAAGAATGGGGTAGAGGGTGCCCTCGTTCATTTGGAAAACATTATCAGACATCATTTCAACGGTCTTAATAATCTGATACCCATACATCTCACTTCTTGAAATAACACTTAGTACCAACATTCCGGTACTGCCTTTTGCAAGTTCTTTACTGATTTTCATAAAAATACTCCTTTCAAGTTGTACATAGATAATCGAGGTATGATGCTTATTAAAAAAGGTATCTCTCAAATATTTAGTTGAAAGATACCTTGATTATCTATGTATAGGTTAACATATTAATATTGAGTTGTCAAGTGGTTTTATTTAAAAAATGGTATGGCATAATAATAAAGATAATTTTAAATTTATCGAGATGAATAATAATGTCCGGTAGGGCGGGGTCTTGACCCCACCGTTGAGTTATCATATATTATTCAAATAAAAAATCCAAACCCAACCTGATGGTCGAATTTGGATTTTTGGTCGGAGTGACAGGACTTGAACCTGCGGCCTCTTGACCCCCAGTTTGATAATTTGTGTTTTAATATGAATTATTTTGAATTATTAAAAACCTTTACAAACCCTTGTATATCAACGGATTTGAGCAATTGCAAGCAGTATTTTATTTAAAGTCTATATGTATCAATATTTCTGCATTTTAGCAAAAATGTTAGAAAAGTGTTAGAAACACCGCCATTACGCAAAGAGTCACAAGCTTGCTTGTGGCTCTTTCTCTGTTCCTGCGTGGCGGTGTGTCAGTGGGTACAGGGTGCTGAAACTCATTGCGTGGCAGACACTAACCCCCTGTATTCAGCAGATAAAATTTAAAGCCCTCGCAAGAGGGCTTTAACCGATTGTGCCTTGTCGCAGTTACTGAATGTCAGCGGATACTACAAATGCACTATGTCACTAACTGTCAGCAGATACCACACCATTATTCAGCAATCGCCTTGTAGCAGTAACTGACGGCAAGCAATCTGCTGAAATGCGACCGATTATCTCGATTAGGCGGGTTTACATATATACCCTACTGTAAAGGGGGTGTGTTAAGTAGTAAAAATGCTAAATGCCCTTAAAGAATTGGTGGTACAACTCAAAAAGGACATTTAACATATTACTATTTCAATTTACTTTAAGAAGTAAAAACTAAAGTGACTACAATATCTGCAGAAACTAAAGCCTAACTTCTTGCAGATATTATATCACGATATTTTTAATTTGTAAAGGAGTATTTAATATAAAGAATGTCAATTATTTTTTTCGTCTGTTTGTAATTCTCTACCTACCAAGTAGTCCAAAGTAACATTAAAATAGTCAGCAATTTTTATGAGAGTGTGTAAGTCAGGCTCATTCTTACAACTTTCATAGCACGCATATGTTGACCGTGCAATTCCTAATTCACAAGCAACAATTAACTGTGGTATGTCATTTTTAATTCGCAATTCTTTAAGTCTTGCAGCGAGTATCTTTCTTGTTTCTTGTTCTTGAATAATGCCAAGATGTTTCAATTTAGCAGGCAGTTTAAAAACCCTTGCAAAGTCTTGTAAATATGTCTGTGGAATTGGTTGTGTTCCTTCTTCGAAGGCTTGACAATCTACACTTTGCCAATCTGTTGCCATATGCACTTGCTGTATTGTAATTCCGTGTAATTTTCTTACTGTTTCTAAAAACTTTGGCAATTCAAATGTTTGAGCAAATATTTTGTTTGGTACTTTTATTGTGATTTCTTTGTCTTGATATTTTATAGTTGCGTCATATCTCATTTTTCGTATCACCCAAGATGTATAATACAGTATTTTTTTGCATTTTTCAATACTTTTTCAAAAAAACTGAACAAAAATGTTATAAAATGCAGAAAATATGTTGACAAATTCTATTTGATTGTGTATTATAGTGTTGCCGTTAACAACATATTTGTACAAACTACATACGCACCGTTTGTGCGGTGTCGTTTATCGACCGCCAAAGCGGTGCAGACAAAAGTTTGTATTACCCTTTTGTCGAACTTGTGTATTTTGTGTCAAAAGAGGTGAAATAAGGGTATGAAAAAACAATTACAAATTTATTTTTTATTGAAAGGAATCTTTTTATGACTAATTTAGAAGACAATTCAAAATCTCGTAAGTATTTACTTACATTTAACAACCCAACTGAACACGGGTTTACTCACGATAAAATCAACAGTATTATGCGTGAATTAAAATGGGACTATTATTGTATGTGTGATGAAATCGGTGAAAACGGCACATATCACACTCACTTATTTTTCCATTGCAAAAACCCTGTAAAATTCAGTAGAGTTCACAAACTTTTTCCGTCTGTTCACATTGATGTTGCTTACGGCTCTGCAAGTGATAATAAAAACTATATTCGCAAAGAGGGTAAGCATTCAAATACAGATAAGAAAGACACTAATCTTCCCGACACTTTTGAAGAATATGGCAATATTCCACTTGATAATTCCGAACGCAATCAAAAAGTTAGTGAAGAAATTCGTGATATGGTTAAACAAGGCAAGACAAATGCTGAAATTATTGAAGCCATTCCCTCTGCTATTTTTCATACAAACAGTATGGACAAATACAGAAAAATTTTGTTGAAAGACGAAAACAAGAATAAACGCAAAAAGAAAACTGTTATTTACATATCGGGTGAAACTGAAACAGGCAAAACGAGGTATGTATTAGACACACACGGTGACGAAAATGTCTATATAGTAACAGACTATTTACATCCATTTGACAATTATGAGGGTGAGCCTGTTATATTATTTGACGAGTACCATTCTGACATTGATATAGCAAGAATGTTGCGTTATATAGACATATATGGTTGTGAGTTGCCTGCTCGTTTTAGCAATACTTATGTTGCTTATGATACAGTTTACATCATCAGCAATATTTCACTTAACGAACAGTATCAATATAATGACAATAACACTTTTAACGCTTTTTTGAGAAGAATAGACAAAGTTCTGTGCTTCACCAAAAAAGATAAAAACGCACCCTATGACCCCGAAAACATCAATATATTTGAAATTCCTAAAGGTCAGTATATGCGATAAGTGAGGTGTTTTTATGTTTGATACATATAATGATGTTTTAACAGTTGAGCAAGTTTGTTCGGCTCTTTCAATGGGTAAAAATTCTGTTTACAAATTGTTGCGGAATGGGTTTATAAAGTCCATTAAAGTTGGCAGAAAATATTTTATTCCAAAAGCATTTTTAATAGACTTTATAAATTCATTCAAATGATATATAATACTGCTTGTAATGGTAGTGTTTCCAAATGAAAGGAGTTAAAAATGACAGGAAGCCTACAAACAAAAAACGGCAAATATTATGCCGTCATAAATTTAACTGATATAAATGGTAAACGCAAACAAAAGTGGATTTCAACAGGATTAGAAATCAAAGGGAATAAGAAAAACGCAGAACAGTTTTTGAGGGGAACACTTAAAGAATATGAACTGCAAGAAAATCTTATTCAAACTGATGTTCTTTTTACTGACTATATAATTCATTGGTTGAATGTTTCAAAAATTCGATTAGATAGAATTACATACGAGGGTTATGCCAATGTTGTAAACACTCATATTATTCCGTACTTTATTTCGCTTAAAATGCCCTTGAAAAAGGTTAAAAGAGAAGATATACAAAAGTATGTCAATATCAAGTTTGAAAGTGGCAGAAAAGACGGCAAGGGCGGTTTATCTTCAAGAAGCATAAAAATTCATTTAATCATTATTCGTCAAGTATTCAAGGAAGCAATAAAAAGTAATATAATCAATACAAATCCTTGTGATTATGTTTCTTTGCCAAAGGCTGAAAGATATGAAGCGAATTTCTATTCAATAAATCAATTAAATGAATTGTTTTCTGCTATAAGGAATGAGCCATTATATCCATTGGTATATTGTACTGTTGTTTTTGGTTTGCGTAGGAGTGAAGTTCTTGGATTAAAATGGGATAGCATTGATTTTGAAAACGACAGAATAACTATTAAACATACTGTTGTTAGATTTAGTGAGGTCATTGAAAAAGACACAACTAAAACTGCATCAAGTCATCGTACATATCCAATGTCACAGGATATAAGAGAAATCTTGTTGTCACTTAAAGAAATTGAAGAACGAAATCGCAAATTGTTTGGGAATGAGTATATTGAAAACGATTATATATTCAAGTGGGAAAATGGCAAACCTTATGCACCCGATTTTATAAGTCGCAAATTTCACAAGTTACTTGTTCAGCATAATTTACCACTTATTCGCTTTCACGATTTACGTCATAGTTGTGCAAGTTTGTTACACGCTAATGGCTTTATGTTAAAAGATATTCAAGAGTGGCTTGGTCATTCTGATATTCAAACAACTGCCAATATTTATGCACATCTTGATGTTGAAAGAAAGAATAAAATCGCCAATTCAATGACTAATTCACTCAAATTCTAACTGTGTTAGAAAAAGTGTTAGAAATCAAGGAATTTGTAAAAAATAAAACCTTGATATACAACCGCAAATGGCTATATATCAAGGTTTTAATTTGGTCGGAGTGACAGGACTTGAACCTGCGGCCTCTTGACCCCCAGTCAAGCGCGCTCCCAGCTGCGCCACACCCCGTTATTATCAACGCAAGATATGATAACATATTACTTTTAATTTTGCAAGTATTTTTTATACTTTTATTATATTTTCTTTTTGCTTTGCTTTTTTACAATTATATGTTAAAATTATAAAAAAGAGGTGTTTATTATGAAAAAGTTTTTTAAAATCTTATTATCATCATTAGCAGTTATCCTTGCACTTGTTATATGCTTCGGTGTTGCATTCTATTGGTATTATCCACACTACAAAAATTCCAAAACACAAGTGGAATTGCAAGAAATTTATGCTGAAAACGAATTGAAAGTAATGAGTTGTAATGTGCGTTGTATTGCACCAACCGATTTGGGCAAAAAGAGTTGGTTTTACCGTGCAGATTTGATTGTGAAAGGTATTCAAAATAATCAAGCCGGTGTAATCGGTTTTCAAGAGGTTACAAAATGGCAGTATAATTACTTGACCGAGTGTATGCCACAGTATGATTCTATCATAACTTACCGTGACGATGCATTCAATTCAGAGGGTTGCCCGATTTTTTATCGTTCCGATATTTATTCATTGATTGATAAGGGCTCATTCTGGCTTTCAGAAACACCCGAGGTTATGAGTAAGGACTGGGGAGCAGCTTGTTATAGAATTTGTAGCTATGCAATACTTAAAGACAATGCAACTCAAACTGAATTTGTTGTATTCAATACCCATCTTGACCATGTAAGTGACGAGGCTCGTATAAATGGAATCAACGTTGTTCTTGATAAAATTAAGGAGTTCTGTGGAATACCCGCAGTGCTTATGGGTGACCTTAATGCAGAAGAAAATTCTGAAACCTATAAGAGTGCAACAGAGAATTTCCTTGATGTTAAGTATCAGACCGAAAACACAATGACAAGTTGTACATATCAGGCATGGGGCGAACAGCTTGACAGAAATTGTATTGACTACATAATGATTTCAAAAACTGGTTTCAAGGTGAATTCTTATAAGGTTTTGACCGAAACTTATGACGGAGTTTACCCAAGTGACCATTTCTCACTTGTATCAAGTCTTTCATTTGAATAAACTGAATATATTGCGGTAGGGCGGGGTCTTGACCCCGCCATTCTTCTGCCAACATATATAATATTGACAAAAGAACAAATGTTCGATATAATTATTTCATAAACTTACGAAGGGGATTTTTATGAAAAGAATTATACTGCATTGTGACCTTAATAATTTCTATGCATCGGTTGAATGCGTTAAAAATCCCATACTCAAGGGCAAACCCGTAGCCGTTTGCGGTAGTGATGATGACCGTCACGGTATTGTACTTGCAAAGTCGCAACCTGCTAAAATATGCGGTGTAAAAACGGGTGATACAATATTCGAGGCAAAGAAAAAATGCAAAGATATTGTAATTGTGCAAACCGATTTTGATGCGTACCATCAATATTCCGAAATGGTGAAAGATATTTATGCTCTATATACCGATTTGATTGAGCCGTTTGGTATGGATGAATGTTGGCTTGACGTAAGTGGCAGTACAATTCTTTTTGGTGAGGGTGAAAAGATAGCAGACGATATAAGAAATCATATCCGTCGTGAAACTGGGCTCACCATTTCGGTAGGTGTTTCATTCAATAAAATTTTTGCAAAGCTTGGTAGCGATATGAAAAAGCCCGATGCTACCACCGTGATTTCACGTGATAATTTCAAAGAGAAAATATGGAATTTAAGTGCATCAGAATTGCTTTTTGTGGGTAGGCAAACTACTAAAACTTTAAATAAATATGGGATAAAAACCATTGGTGACATAGCCTTGTCAGAAAGTGATTTTATGCGTAAAATTCTCGGTAAAAATGGTTATGATTTATGGCTTTATGCAAACGGAATGGACACTTCGCCCGTATCACATATTGACTCAAAACCCGTGATGAAAAGTGTCAGCAGGGGAATAACCTGTGTTGAAAGTCTGTTTTCAGTTTATGAAACACGTCCTGTATTCGCAGAACTTTGCAAAAGTGTGGCGAAAGCATTACGAAACGAACATCTTTTAGCTACGGGTATTCAGGTTGCAGTTAAAGATGATTCACTTACCGTAAGGCAATATTCATCACCCCTTGAATTTCCCACATACAGTGCAAAGGAACTTTTTGACAGTGCGATGGATTTGTTTATTGAAAAGCATCAATGGAGCAGAAATATACGTGCATTAACTGTGCGAACATATAATCTTGTAAATGAAAAGAGTTTTCAACAATTGATTATAGGCTATGATATCGATACTCATGAAAAATGCGAACAGCTTGACTGTATGCTAACACAGATACGCAAAGAGCAGGGCAGAGATATTCTTTTTAACGGATGCCGTCTTTTAGGCACAAAAATGCCGGCAGGTAAGTCGGAATATTCCGCATTACCACCGGCAAATATTTGATTAAACTAATTCAAGCCATTGATTTTCAAGTTCTTCAAGTTCAATTTCATTATTTTTCATTTTTTCAAGAATTTCTGAAAGTTTTGTATAATCGCTTGATATTTCAGGGTCTTCAATAAGGCTTTTTAATTCATCAATTTTTTCTTGTAAAGCTGACATTTCTTTTTCTAAATTCATAATCTTTGCTCGACGTTTTCTGTCTTGAGCCTTATTTTTCCTTGATTCGTCATATTGTATTGCGGCATCGCTTCGACTTTCAGGCTTTGTCGCTTTTTCTTTTGCTTCAATCTGAATGTGTTCTTTGTAATAATCGTAATTACCATTGTAAATTATAATTTCATCGGGTTTCATTTCAATGATTTTATCAGGAACAGAATTAAGTAAATATCTGTCGTGAGAAACCATAATTATAGTGCCTTCATATTGGCCCAGAGCAGTATCTAAAGCCTCTTTTGCCTTGTAATCAAGGTGATTGGTGGGCTCGTCAAGAATGAGCACATTTGAGCGTTCAAATACAATTATACATAATGCAACTTTGGCACGATTAGCACCGCTCATTTCACGGATGCGTTTGAAAACATCCTCATCCTCAATAAGAAAACGTGCCAACATACTTCGAATTTCATACTCGGTCTTTGTGGGGAATTTACGATGTACTGCTTCAAGGACAGTCATATTAAGGTCAAGCGAAGAAAGTTCTTGGTCGAAATATGAAACTTTAACATTTCCACCCCAACGTACTGTGCCTTCATAAGTCATTTTCTTGAGAATGGCTTTTAATAAAGAGGATTTTCCAACACCATTTTTACCTACAAAGGCAACTTTTTCACCACGCTCAATTTCTAAATCGAAATTTTCAAAAAGAGTACGTTTGCCGCCACCCTTACCGACATTTACCTTTAAGCTCCTGCACTCAAGAATTGTTTTGTGTGGCTCAATATCAAAAGGAAAAGAAATATGCAAATCCTTAACTTTTGGGTTGGGCTTGGCGGCGATTTCCATTTTTTCAAGCGCCTTCACACGTGAACCAACACTGTTGATACTGCTGGATTTTGCAAGGTTTTTACGGACATAATCTTTAAGATTTTCTATTTCTCTCTGTTGCTTTTCATATTCCTTGGTGAGTGTTTTAATTCTTTCTTCTTTCTGTTTTAGAAATGCTGAATATCCGCCCTTATATCTTACCAATTCACCATTTTCAATTTCGCATATGTCAGATGCTACAGCATTGAGAAAATAACGGTCGTGAGATACAATAATAACTGCACCCTTGTAAGCCTTGAGATAATCCTCAAGCCAATTTAACATACCAAAATCAAGGTGGTTAGTAGGCTCGTCAAGAATAAGAAGATTAGGGTTTTCAACAAGTATTTTAGCAAGTGCAAATCGTGTTTTTTCACCGCCTGAAAGTACAGAAACAGATGTATCCATAGAAAAACTGCCGAATCCCATACCATTGAGTACGGTGTTTATTCTCACCTCGGCATTATATCCGTCCGCCGCATCATAAATGTTGGTGAGTCGTTCATATTCAATAGATAATTTTTCATATTCATCGCCATTTGCTACAGACATTTTTTTTGAAATGTCTTCAAGCTTTTTACGGGTATCAAAAACCAATTCCAATGCTTTTTGAATTTCTTCTTTGAGGGTGTTGGTAGTATCCAGTGCCTCATTTTGCTTAAGATAACCAATTCTCAAATCGGATTTTGTTGAAATTGTACCCTCATCATAATCAAGATTACCTGAAATTATGTTGAGCAGGGTAGTCTTACCTACACCGTTAATGCCTAAAAGACCTATACGGTCTTTTTCACCAACAGCAATACTTACATCTTTTAATATTGATTTGTCAAGAAAAGTCTTGGAAATGTTATTAAGAGAGATTATCATAATTTATACCTTGAAAAAGGGACTGAATAACAGTCCCTTTATTTTTATAATGTTTCAAGAATACTTCTCGCAACACTTATACCATTTGAAGATGCCTGCATAAGTCCACGTGTAACAGAAGCACCGTCACCAATTGCGTGAAGTCCCTTTACACTTGTTTCAAAATTAGTGTCAACAACAACTTTGTTTGAATAGAATTTAACCTCAACACCATAAAGAAGTGTTTCGTCACTTGCAATACCAGGTGTTACTTTGTCAAGAGCCTCAAGCATTTCAGCGATATCCACCATAATACGATGGGGGAATACAAGGGATAAATCACCGGGAACTGCATCTTTAAGAGTTGGAATAAGATTGTTTCTGCAAAGTCTTTCTGCAGTTGTTCTTCTTCCACGTTTAAAGTCGCCATAGGTCTGAACAAGAATTTTACCATCACAAAGCATATTACTGAGCTGTGCAATGTGTTTACCATATTCAATTGGTGACTTGAAAGGTTTTGTGAAATTCTTT
>JAZNZJ010000070.1:0-11994 GCA_045594885.1 Candidatus Fimenecus sp.
ATTTTTGATAAATTCTATTTTATTATTGTCGGTGATTTTATAATCTAATTCGTTCTCAAAAAAATCATATTCATCAAATGTAAATTCTGTACTCTTTCCAGAAATAATATCGTATTCAACTACTTTTTGATTATCATTTAACACGATTACTCCATTTTTAAAATATCCATTCTTTTCTGAACTATTTTTATTTGTGGCATCATTATAATAAAAGCCTACAAAAACACTGCTATATTCAATTTTAAAATTAGTACCATCCAAATTTACAGATGCAATATTCCAAACTCTTTTCTCACCATCATTAGCCAAATAAGAAGTAAACACAAAATACACTTTATCTTTATAAGAACAAAGGCAGTCATCCATATCTTGCTGATATCCATTGTTTTCAAGAACTTCATCAATATCCAACTCAAAGTCTTCTCCAACTAATGTGGAATATCTCATCGCAAGCGGTATTGCTTGAACTTCAGATTGAATTGTAGCAAGCTGTTTATCCGCTTTAGTTTGATACGGTGGAAAGAAAATTGTAATTATGAGAATACCCGCAAAAACAAGAACAATTGCAACAATAATAAAACACACTACTAAAAATATAGACAACCCCATTTTAGATTTACGACTTGAGTTCATTAAAGCACCGCCTTAAATTTGTAATACTTATATTTTGAATATATCATTTTGAATTAGATTTGTCAATAAAAGAAAACGAGCGATTCGTGAATCGCCCCCTAATATTAGAGTTGATTATAGTTTGTTAACGGTCGGTCACAGAGACCCTCCCCTACAAATATTAATTTATTATCTATTATTTGTTATCTAAAACATAACGGACAGACCAGGATGTCTATCCCTACACGAAAAAAAGCAGGCATGGAAGCCTGCCACTACTCGAAATGGCGGGGTCAAGACCCCGCCCTACCGTTTAGTGTTTTTTAATTGAAAAGTTTACTTGCGTTGATGATGTCTTCGTTTGCGACTTTGCCTGTTGGAGTTGCATTTACTGCTTTGATTGCTTCAGCAGTTAAGTCAGCATAAGGTGTATTGAGTTTGCTATTTACATAGTCTGCAAGACTAACACTTACGAAGATTGCTTTTTGCTTTCTTTCGTTACCATATTTATCGAAGAATGTTCCGTTTTCAAAGTATGCTGGTGTTTTTATTTTTTCTTCAACTTTACCATTGTATTGTGGAATGTTGAGCTTTGAAATTGCATAGTAGTTTGCATCTGTTTCTTTTGCGGTTGTATATATCTCTTTATTTTTTTCTTCTGCATACTTTTTAAGTACAAATGCTGTTTCTGTTGAAACCTTACCGCTAATTATGATTGTATCGGATTCAAGTAGTGCATCAAAATCAGTTGTTTGTTTTTGGTTCTCAAGTACGCTGAAACGACCACCTTTGCAGAGAATACCGTTATTTATAGGTAATGCACGGGTCACTGTTGAACCGATATAACGATAATCAATATCACAAAGATTGGAACAATTTGTGCAAATGCTCTTAACAGTATTTTCTTTAACAGGTACACTCTTTGTAAATGCTGACTTTTCACGTAATGCACCCGTTGGGCAAAGTGCAACGCACTGACCACAAGCAATACAATCGGTTTCTTTTAATGGCTTTGAAAGTTCGGGCTCAACAAGAGTGTTAAAACCACGGTTAATAAGACCGATTGCAGACTTGCCCATAACCTCTTCGCAAACACGAACACAAAGACCGCAGAGAATACATTTATCTGTATTTCTACTGATTAAATCATTTGCGTTTTCTTGGTTTCTGTTGTGCTTCTCCCCCGCAAATCTTGACGGTTTAACATCATAATCGTTTGCATAGGAAATGAGTTTACATTCAAAATAATCGTGACAACCACATTCAAGACAACGGTTTGCCTCTTTTTTAGCCATTTCTTCAGTTAAACCGAAATTAACCTCTTTGAAGTTTGTTTTTCTTTCTGCAGGACTCATATGTGGCATCTTTGTTCTTGGTGATTTTTCGAATTTTGAATAGTCTATGTCTTTGCTATCTCTTTCAACAAGATATGGCTTTTTGTATCCAACTGTTTCACCATTTAAGAATCTATCAATTACAACTGATGCTTTTTGTGCCTCACCAATTGCAGCAATTGCGATGTCAGCACCCTTATTTGTGGCATCACCAACTGCAAACACACCATCAATTGATGTTGTAAATCTACTTTCATCCGCTGAAATAGTATTTTTGCGAGTTGCTTCGAGGCTTTCAAATCCGTTGAGATTTGGGTACTGACCGATTGCCATAATTACACTATCAAGGGCGATATCTTCGGTTTCGCCCTCAATTGCAACAGGTCTTCTTCTGCCACTTTCGTCAGGCTCACCCAATTCCATTTTTTGCAAGATAACACCGCTGAGTTTACCATTTTCACCCGTAAATTCAATAGGATTTGTGAGGTATTTATAAATTACACCCTCTTCTTCTGACTCAAGAATTTCTTGCGGGTCGGCAGGCATTTCGTCCTTTGTACGGCGATAAATAACATAAACATTTTCTGCACCAAGACGAACAGCAACACGACAAGCATCCATTGCGGTATTACCGCCACCGCAAACTGCAACATTTTTGCCAATTTGAGGCTTATTACCGAGTGCAACCTCACGAAGAAAGTCGATACCACCCCATATTCCGTTTAAATCTTCGCCTTGCACTCGCATTTTACTGCTGTTCCAAGCACCAATTGCAACGAGAGTAGCATTAAAATCATTTTTGATTTGGTCAAATGAAATATCCTTGCCGATATTAACATTGTTCTTGAGGTTTACACCCATATTTTCAATAAGCTTGATTTCTTTATCTAAAACCGCTTTTGGAAGTCGATATTCGGGGATACCGTAACGGAGCATACCGCCCATTTTTGGCATCTGCTCAAAAATTGTAACACTATGACCTTGTTTGCGGAGGAAATATGCTGCAGTAAGTCCTGCAGGACCACCGCCGATAATTGCAACAGATTTGTTTGTATCGGGCTCAATTTCAGGAATGTATGTATCGCCGAGCAAATCCATATCCCCTACAAAGCCTTTAAGGAAAGCGATTGCGATTGGCTCATCAACATACTGCCTACGACATTGTTTTTCGCAAGGGTGAGGGCAAATTCTACCGATTGATGCAGGAAGTGGCAATTTTTCTTTAATAAGTTTAACCGCCTCTTTATATTCACCATTTGCAATAAGACCAACATAACCCTGACAGTCAGTACCGGCGGGACAAGCCTTGCTACAAGGTGCAACGCAGTCACCGGTATGGTCAGAGAGTAAAAGTTCAAGAGCAACTTTGCGAGAAGCCTTAATTCTTTCTGTCTGCGTATGAACTACCATACCGTCAGTCACTTTTGTTGAACAAGCACGAAGAAGTTTTGGAATACCCTCAACCTCAACAGTACAAAGGCCACATGCACCATAAAGCTCTACTCTGCCGTCATAACAGAGATTAGGAATTTTAATACCGTTCTGTGTGGCAACATTGAGTATTGTCATACCCTCTTCGGCTACTATATTTTTTCCGTCAATTGTTAATGTAATACTCAATTATTTCACCTCCACAGCATTGAAACGGCAAACAGATACACAATTTCCGCATTTAATACACTTGTCCATATCAATGATATGGGCATTTTTAACAGTTCCGCTAATAGCACCAACAGGACATTTTTTAGCACATAATGTACAGCCCTTACAAGCCTCTGCATTGATTTCATATTTAAGAAGATTTGTACATTCATGTGCAGTACATTTTTTCTGGATTATATGTTCAATATATTCATTCTTAAAGTATTTAAGAGTTGTAAGCACGGGGTTTGGTGCAGTCTGACCAAGTCCGCAAAGTGCTCCGTCTTTGATTGCAAGGCAAAGTTCTTCTAAAAGCTCAATATCTTCTTCCTTGCCATTACCCTCGGTAATGCGAGTAAGAATTTCGAGCATTCTCTTTGTACCAAGACGACAATGAACACATTTACCGCAGGATTCTTTCGCAGTGAAATCAAGGAAGAAACGAGCCATTTCAACCATGCAAGTGCTATCATCCATAACGACCATACCGCCCGAGCCCATAATAGCACCCGTAGCTGAGAGCGCTTTATAATCTATTACTGTATCAAGCAATTCTGCAGGGATACATCCGCCCGACGGTCCACCCATCTGTACTGCTTTAAAGTTTTTATCATTTTTAATTCCGCCACCAATGTCAAAAATAACATCACGGAGAGTTTTACCCATTGGAATTTCTACAAGTCCGCCACGTTTAATTTTACCTGTAAGGGCAAAAACCTTCGTACCCTTGCTGTTTTCTGTACCCATTGATGAGAATGCGTTACCGCCATTGAGAATTATCCAACTGACATTTGCAAAGGTTTCAACATTGTTAATATTTGAGGGTTTATGCCAATAACCTGACTGTGCGGGGAATGGTGGTTTAAGTCTTGGCATACCACGTGAGCCCTCAAGCGACTCAATGAGTGCAGTTTCTTCTCCGCAAACGAATGCACCCGCACCCGCTTTAATTCTAAAATCACAAGAAAATTCTGTACCCATTATATTCTGCCCGATATATCCCTTTGCTTTTGCCTGGTCAATAGCATTTTGAAGTCTTTTAATTGCAAGTGGATATTCAGCACGTACATAGACAATTGCTTCAGTTGCTCCGATGGCATAAGCCCCTATGAGCATACCTTCAATAAGGTTATGTGGGTCACCCTCAATAACTGCTCTGTCCATAAATGCACCCGGGTCACCCTCATCAGCATTACAGATTAAATATTTCTTTTCACCCACTGACTGACGGGCCGCATTCCATTTAAACCAAGTTGGAAAACCTGCACCGCCACGACCTGCAAGACCTGAAATTTTGATTTCTTCTATAACCTCTTCAGGTGACATTGTTGTGAGCACTTTATTAAGTGCCTTGTAACCGTCGTCATTTGTATAATCCTCAATAATTTCAGGGTTTATAACACCACAATGACGAAGTGCAATTCTTGTTTGCTTATCTAAAAATTGTTTATCGTCATCAGAGATTTCATATTCTTTAACTGATACCAAATCATTATTATTAACTGCTGTTGCGATTTTCTCTGCAATTTCACCATTCACTTTTACAAAGCGGTGAAGTCCGTCATCTGCATAAACATCAACGATTGGTTCAAGATAACACATGCCGATACAGCCTGTAACAGTAAGTTGATTTTTGCTTAAATTAAGGTTGGAATTTAAAATATCATAGGCTTTTTGAGCACCTGCGGCAATTCCGCAGCTACCCTGACCGACTGCAATTTTCATTATGCTTCCTCCCCTGCTTTTTCTTGTAATTCTTTAAATATTGATACCGCTTTTTCGGGTGTTAATGAGCCATAAGTATCATCGTTAATCATCATAACCGGTGAAAGACTACAGCAACCAAGACAAGCAACATTTTTAAGGGTAAAAAGACCATCAGCAGTTGTTTCGCCGTCTTTAATGCCTAGGTATTCGTTAATTACCTTTTCAATCTGTAATGAGCCGTTAACGTGACAAGCAGTACCCTGACAAAGCATAATAAGATACTTACCCACGGGCTGCAATCTAAACTGTGAATAGAACGTTGCGACACCCATTATTTTAGTAACCTTAATGCCCGTTCTTTGAGAAATATGTAAAACAACATCCACGGGTAAATAGCCGTAAATCTCTTGTGCGTTCTGCAAAATTGTTATAAGACTCCCAGGCACTGTTGCGTACTTCTGTAAACAAGGCTCAAGAAGTGAAAAATCATTTTTATTATTGCATTTGCAATTCATAATTTGCCTCCGATAAATTACAACAAAATTCTATCATATATAATAATACAAAACACTACATTTTTCAAATAGAAAATTCTTTGAAAAATGGTTAAAAAATTATCGACTTTGACAATAAATCAGTATATAATAATTACATAAATTCTATTTTATGAAATTGAGGAATAATTTTGAAAAAATATTTATATGAAATGCACCTTCACACACGTGAAACAAGTAATTGTGCAAATATTAAAGCGGAAATTGCTGTTGAAGATTATATAAAAACAGGTTATGACGGAATTGTTGTAACCGACCATCTAAGCACATCAACGTATATGAAATATGGCAGAGAATTTTTGCCGTGGCACAAAAAGGTTGATTTTTTTCTTCGAGGTTATAGAGCAATGAAAAAAGCCGCTGCGGGCAGAATCAATGTTCTTCTTGGAATGGAACTTCGTTTTAGGCATAGCGAGGGCGACAACGATTATCTCGTTTACGGAATAACAAAAGAATTTTTATATGCTCACCCCGAACTTCTTACATTGAATATAAGACAGTTTTACCAATTAGCACAAGAAAATGGTCTTGTTGTTTTTCAGGCACACCCTTTTAGATTTGGAATGAAAGTCACAAACCCAAATTACGTTGATGGTGTTGAAATATTCAATGGTAATCCTCGACACAATTCAAATAACGATATTGCTGAAATGTGGGCAAAAAAATATGACCTTATGGTCACATCGGGCTCGGATTATCACGAAATTGGTGACTTGGGCAGAGGCGGAATTTGGTTTAATAAAGAGATTAAAGATAATAATGCCCTCGTTGATGAACTGTTGAATAGAGATTATGAATTAAAAATAACAGAATAAAGATTAAAACGGAGTCGATTGACTCCGTTTTTTTGTGCAAAAAACAGCTCCCCTTTTAGGAGAGCTGAGAGAATTTGTATTTATTATTTTTTCTTTTTACCGAAAAAGCCTTTTTTACCGCCGTCGCCAAGGTCTTTATCTACACCGAATTCCTTTGCAAGTTCCTTGATAAGTTCACTCTGTCTTTCTGTGAGTTTATTAGGAACATCAACAATAATTCGCACAAGCTGGTCGCCCTTACCCATACCATTACGGGTTTGAATACCTCTGCCACGAAGCTTGAATACATCACCCGGCTGAGTACCTGCGGGAACATTATATTCAACCTTACCGTCAAGAGTTGGCACTTGAATTGTGCAACCCAATGCAACCTGCATAAATGAAAGATGCACATCGCACCATACATTATATCCGTCACGTTCAAAGAATGGATGCGGACGCACGTTGACAACGATATTAAGGTCACCTGAAGGTCCGCCATTTACACCTTGATTACCCTGACCACGTACTGTAAGCACCTGACGGTCATCAATACCTGCGGGAATGTTGATGTCAATTTTGCTCTTTCGTCTGATTCGACCTGCACCATTACATTTTTTACAAGGATTTTCAATGATTGTACCCTTGCCGTTACAACGGGTACAAGCCTTTGCAGACTGAATTACACCGAATGGTGTTCTTTGCTGAACTGTTACCTGACCACGTCCGTTACATTCGGGACAGGTCTTTGGTGAATGTCCGCTTTGACAACCGTTACCGTGGCATTCGTCACAGGTTTCAATTCTCATTGTGTCAACACTGCGTTTACAGCCCTTTGCTGCCTCTTCAAATGCAATAGTCACAGATGCTTGAGTGTCACTGCCTCGCTGTGGTGCATTGGGATTACTTCTGCCACCGAATCCACCACCAAAGCCTCCGCCGAAGCCATTGCCGAAGATTGAGCCAAAAATGTCGCCCAAATCGAAATCCATTCCGCCAAAGCCACCGCCGTAGCCACCCTGACCCGCACCATAATTAGGGTCAACACCTGCGTGGCCGAACTGGTCATATCGTGCTTTTTTCTCACTGTCAGAAAGAACTTCATAAGCCTCGTTTGCTTCTTTGAATTTTTCTTCTGCCTCTTTATTATCGGGGTTTAAGTCGGGGTGATATTTTTTCGCCGCTTTACGATAGGCTTTTTTTATTTCGTCCTCTGAGGCTGATTTATCAACACCGAGCACCTCATAATAATCTCTTTTTTCTGCCATAAGTATCTCCAAATAATACTAACTCACGGACAGCCCTTTTATGAACTGTCCGTTTTATATTAATTATTCAACGTCAGTGAAGTCTGCATCATAATAGCCATCGCTATTTGGTGCTGCACCTGCATTAGGGTCATAGCCTGCACCCGGATTTGCACCGCCCTGTGCTGCCTGAGCCTGCTTATAGAGTTCTTCTGAAATCTTATAGAACTGCTGTGTGAGTTCTTCCTGCTTTGTTTTAATTGCTTCAATATCTTCACCCTTGAGTGCTTCTTTGAGTGCATCAATCTTTGTCTGAAGCTCTGCTTTGTCTGAGTCAGAGAACTTGTCACCATCGTCAGCAAGAATCTTTTCGCACTGATATACCATCTGGTCAGCAGCATTTCTTGTGTCAACTGCTTCTTTACGTTTCTTATCTTCTTCAGCAAACTTTTCTGCTTCTTGAACTGCTTTTTCAATATCTTCTTTTGACATATTTGTTGAAGATGTAATTGAAATTGACTGCTCTTTGTTTGTACCAAGGTCTTTTGCAGATACGTTTACGATACCGTTTGCGTCAATATTGAAGGTAACTTCAATTTGAGGAGTACCACGACGTGCAGGAAGAATTCCGTCAAGGTGGAAAATACCGAGAGTTTTATTATCTCTTGCGAATTCTCTTTCGCCCTGAAGAACGTGAACTTCAACTGATGTCTGGTTATCAGCAGCAGTTGAGAAAATCTGACTCTTCTTAACCGGAATTGTTGTATTTCTTTCGATAATTCTTGTATTTACACCACCCATTGTTTCAATACCAAGTGAAAGTGGAGTAACGTCAAGAAGAAGGAGTCCTTCAACTTCACCGCCAAGAACACCTGCCTGAATTGCAGCACCAACTGCTACACATTCGTCAGGATTGATGCCCTTGAATGGCTCTTTACCTGTGAATTTCTTAACTGCTTCCTGAACTGCAGGAATTCTTGAAGAACCACCAACCATAAGAATTTTGTTAAGCTGTGATGGTTGAAGTCCTGAATCTGAAAGTGCCTGACGAACAGGTCCCATTGTTGCTTCAACAAGGTCCGCTGTCATTTCATTAAATTTTGCTCTTGTAAGAGTTGTGTCAAGGTGAACCGGTGAACCGTTAGCATCTGCAGAGATGAATGGAAGACTGATTTGTGATGTTGTTACACCTGAAAGTTCAATCTTTGCTTTTTCTGCTGCTTCTTTAAGACGTTGCATTGCCATTTTGTCAGAACGCAAGTCAACACCCTGTTCTTTCTTGAATTCATCAGCGAGCCAATTGATGATTTTCTGGTCAAAATCATCACCACCAAGACGGTTGTTACCTGCAGTTGCAAGAACTTCTTGAACACCGTCGCCCATTTCAATGATTGAAACGTCGAAAGTACCACCGCCAAGGTCATAAACCATAACCTTTTGGTCCTCTTCTTTATCTACACCGTAAGCAAGAGCCGCTGCTGTTGGTTCGTTGATAATTCTCTTAACTTCAAGGCCTGCAATTTTACCTGCGTCTTTTGTAGCCTGACGCTGTGCGTCTGTGAAATATGCAGGAACTGTGATAACTGCTTCTGTTACGGGAGCACCGATATATGCTTCTGCATCCGCCTTAAGTTTTTGAAGAATCATTGCTGAGATTTCTTGTGGAGTGAAATCTTTACCGTCAATATTTACTTTATAGTTGCTACCCATATGTCTTTTGATTGAAGCAACTGTCTTGTCAGGGTTTGTAATAGCCTGACGCTTTGCCACCTGACCTACTAATCTTTCACCTGATTTTGAAAATGCAACAACTGATGGAGTTGTTCGAGCACCTTCTGCGTTAGCGATAACTACGGGTTCGCCACCCTCAATTACTGCTACGCATGAGTTTGTTGTACCTAAGTCGATACCAATTACCTTTGCCATAAATTTATTCCTCCTAAATGGTTCTATACATATATTATTTACTGATTTCTCAGTTTACTACCTTAACGATTGCGGGACGGATTATTCTGTCGCCCATTCTGTACCCTGTTGAGAATACATCTGAAATACTGTTTTCGGGTAAGTTTTCGTCTTCGCCATGCATTACTGCATTGTGAAGATTCGGGTCGAATTCCTCACCCTTTTCGCCAAAGGATTCGACACCAAGTTTTTTGAATGTTTCACCGTATTGATTAAAAATCATTTCAATGCCTTTTTTGAAAGAGTCAAGGTCAGTTACCTCTGCACTCATAGCACGTACGAAATTGTCATATACGGGTAAAAACTCAGCAATTGTAGTGGCTTTTGTGTCACCGTATGCCTGTTCTTTTTCTTTTTGTGAGCGTTTACGGAAATTATCGTATTCCGCCATAACACGAAGAAGTCTGTCGTGCTCTGCCGCAAGTTCTTCAGTAAGTTTTTCTTCTGCGGTAGGCTCTGCAGTTTCCGGTGCTGCCTCTTCAACGATTTCTTCAGGCTGAAGATTTTCTTTTTCTGCCATCACTAATCCTCCAATGTGTCGGACATTATGCTGCCGACGATTTCTGTTAAATATTTAAGACTCGGAATGAGCCTTGCATAATCAATTCTTGTTGGACCAATAAGTCCCAATGTGCCACTATCTTTACCGCTTACGGAATAATGTGAGAAAATCACACTTGAATCTTGCAATTCACGGTAAATATTTTCTTTACCTATAAGCACATTCGCCTCACCCACCGACTTATGATTGGAAAAGAGATTTGTGAGTGGTTCGCCACGTCTTAAAAATTCCATAAGTTCATAAGCATTGGGATAATCTGTATGATTAAGTAAATTCGATTGACCCTCTAACAATAATTGGGTCTGTTCTGTAAGCTGAGCTAAATCAGAAAGTGTCACAAGCAATGGCGAAATCGCAAGGGATTTACTGCCAAGGGAAAGTGCTAAAGTCTGAATAAGTGCTATGCTCACCTCACTTGCCGATTTACCGATAAAATGCTGTGTAACTATATTATAAAAGGTTTCAATCAACTCGAGATTTAAGGGGGTGTCTGTTCTGCAAACACGACTTTTTAAAATACCCGATGATGAAAGCATTACCATCATTGCTGTATGAGTACCAAGAGGTACTAATTCAACTCGGCGGATAACTGCATTTTTGTCTGTCGGTGTTGTAGAAACAACAGCACAATTTGTAAGCTCTGCTAAAACCTGACCTGCCTGTTCAAGAATTTGTTGTGGTTCACCACCCGCATCTGAAAGACGAGCTTCTATAAGTCTTTTCTCATTGAGTGGTAATTCATAACGATTCATCAGCTTGTCAACATAATAACGGTAGCCCATCTGTGATGGCACTCGCCCCGCAGATGTATGAGGTTGTTCAAGAAAACCAAGACGAGAAAGTTCTGCCATTTCATTACGAACAGTAGCCGACGACACGGGGATACGTGAAAACTCAAGTAAGGTTTTAGAGCCAACAGGCTCACCCGTTGCAATGTACCATTCAATAATGGCGGCAAGGATTTTTTCTTTTCTCTCGCTAAGTTGCATCTTGTCACCCCTTTTTGTGATGTTTAGCACTCTCGTTGTTAGAGTGCTAACTCTGTTATATAATATACATTGTTTTATAAAAAATGTCAAGGAAATAATTGTAAATAATTTGTTAAGGATAAAAATAATTAGATAAATTTGAATTTGTAGAGTTCTTTGCCCCCCTTCCGTCACTCGCTTTGCTCGTGCCACCTTCCCCTCGTAGGGGGAAGGCTATCTTGGGCTCCACCCTTGAGGGGGAGCTGTCAATTTCGCAAGAAATTGACTGAGGGGGGTATCCTAAGAACCCGACACCACCCAATTTATCTAACTCTTTCCGCTTCCTCCGTGATTGAGGGAACGGGTCGTCGAGGACGCCGTCCCCTACGAAATCAACTCGATAAACCCCCAATTTGTTAAAATGCATTTAATTTGCAATCGGCATTTTGATAAATTGTTTTTCACCTTACATTTTTTATTGACATATTTTCATTATAATTGTATAATTTATAGGATAATTTTTATATAATAGGAGTAGTCTGTATGAAATGGACAGGTCTTAATGAATTAAGAGAAAAATATCTTGCATTTTTTGAAAGCAAGGGCCATT
>JAZNZJ010000071.1:0-6829 GCA_045594885.1 Candidatus Fimenecus sp.
GCATAAAATATATTACTCCCTGATTTATATGTTTAATTATGTAAATAAGCGGTAAAAATAATTATGTAAAAAGAATTATGGAGAGTGATATATAAATGAATGTTAAAAGAGGGGACATATATTATGCTGATTTAAGCCCCGTTGTAGGTTCAGAGCAGGGCGGAGTGCGACCGGTACTTATTGTGCAGAATGATGTGGGTAATAAATATAGCCCTACTGTAATTGCCGCTGCAATAACCAGTCAGCAAGAAAAATCACGACTCCCCACCCATATAAGTGTAAACGGAAACAGTTGTGGACTCAGCAAAGATTCCGTAGTATTGCTTGAGCAAGTCCGCACAATTGATAAGCAAAGGTTAAAAGAACGAATGGGTAATCTTTCAACTACTGATATGAATAAAATAAATAAAGCATTAACCGTAAGCTTCGGGTTGATATAGAATTTCAAATATCCCGATAAATATGAATTTGTAGAATTCTTTGCCCCCCTTCCGTCACTCGCTTTGCTCGTGCCACCTTCCCCTCGTAGGGGGAAGGCTATCTTGGGCTCCACCCTTGAGGGGGAGCTGGCAAATGCGTAGCATTTGACTGAGGGGGGTATCCTAAAAGAGTTCTACAAACCCCAATTTATTTAATAATTATTGACAAAAGCGGAATACTATGCTAACATATGCATAGGTAACATATGTATTTATTTTAAGGGAGGAAATATTTATGGCAAAGAACGATTTAATGCACGGCAACACAAGTCTTTTGGTGTTATCGCTTATTGAAACACAGGATATGTACGGTTATCAAATAATCAAGGAATTGAAACGTAAAAGTGAAAATGTTTTCGAACTTAAAGAAGGCTCACTCTACCCTGTTTTACACGCACTTGAAAATGAAAAACTTATAATTTCTTATATTGAAGATACTGATTCTGCACGCAAACGCAGATATTACTCAATTACCGACAAAGGCAGAAAGGAATTGGCTGATAAGAAACAGGAATTTTTTACATTTACCAATGCCGCAAGAAAAGTGCTTACTTTTGCGTAAGGTGGTGTAAATATGAAGAATTATGAACTTTTCAAGACCAACTACCTCAACAAAGCACTAAAATCAATTCATTATAAAAAACTTAAAAAACGAATTCACGAAGAACTTTCTGCTCATATGGATGATATGTATGAAGATTTAAGTCGTGAAAATGATAACGAACACGAAATCATTAACACAATACGTAAAGAAATGGGAAGTGCTACTAAATTAGGTGCAGAGCTCAAAGAAGCAAACAAAAGAAAACTATTAGTTGCGAGATTATTCAAAATTGCATTCTGTATATTATCTATACCTTTGTTTATCAGCATTATTAGTCTCACAGTATTTGTTATTGATGATACAATAGCATATTTCCAATCATATGACATTGAAGAAGCGGAACAGAAAATAATTAATGAATACAACGACGGACAGCCTATAAAACACTTAATCGATATAGAACGAAGCGGAGAAGTGTTTAAATTCTATATACCTGAAGAAAGAAAAGAAACAGGTTACGATTTATTTCACACTGAATCAATAGATTTTTTAGGAATTAACATAAAGAATAAATTCAACGGATTTTATGCTTCAAATAACAATCTTAGTGATAACATTATAAGATTAAATGCAGGGCCTTATAGTTATTCATATAATTATTATTTTGTATTCTTCGGTCCAACAGAAGAAAAATACATAAAACTTTATTACGAGCCACTCAATTTCAGTGATAATTCAAAGCCCTATTGGAGCGACTTTATTGAATTTCCCCAAAACGCAACCTACGAAGAGCCCATTGTGATATATGCAGAGTGCCCCGAGGGATATTGTTGGAGTACAGTTGAGCGTTTTGATGAGAATAAAATGAGTATTATTTATGAATGAAATTCTTCACTATACATCAAATGACATTATAAATAGGTGTTGACAACACATTAAAATAAGTATAAAATATATATGATATTTTAAAGTGTTGAGAAAGAACGACGGATAACCAAGAAATTACAGAGAGATTTCGGTTGGTGCAAGAAATCATTTCAGTATCCTGAGACCACTTTCGAGCGTCGGTGAAAGCATTTGATTAAGCCGTACCGTATGACTGCGTTAAAGTCTTTTGAGTGGCAGAGTTATATAATTCTGCAATACGGGTGGAACCGTGGAATGTTGTTTTTATAGCATTTCATCCTGTTTTATATAGGATGAAGTGCTTTTTTATTTTATACATAATGTAAAGGAGATATATTACTATGATTAAAGTAACACTTAAAGGCGATGTTATTAAAGAATACGAAGCCGGTACTACTGTTGCAGAAATTGCAAAATCCATTGGTATGGGTTTATACAAATCTGCTTGTGGTGGTAAAATTAACGGAAATTACTGTGACTTAAGAACTGCAGTTAATGAGGACTGTGCTCTTGAAATCGTGACATTTGATGAGATTGAGGGCAAAAAGACATTCTGGCATACTGCTTCTCACATTATGGCACAGGCAGTTAAAAGACTTTATCCAGATGTAAAACTTGCTATCGGTCCGTCAGTTGACAATGGCTTCTATTACGACTTTGATTCAGAGGTTTCATTTACACCTGAAATTCTCGAAAAAATTGAAGCAGAAATGAAGAAAATCGTTAAAGAGGATTTGCCTCTTGAAAAGTTTGAACTCTCCCCTGCTGACGCACTTGCTATGATGGAAGAAAAGGGTGAAATCTATAAAGTTGAACTCATCAACGAACACGCAGATAAGGGTGAGCCCATTTCATTCTATAAGCAGGGCGAATTTACAGAACTTTGCGCAGGCCCTCACCTTATGTCAACAGGTGCGGTTAAAGCATTTAAGCTCACATCTTGCACAGGTGCTTACTGGAGAGGCAACGAAAAGAACAAGATGCTCCAGAGAATTTATGCAACTGCATTTCCAAAACAATCTGCACTTGATGAACATTTAGCACAGCTTGAAGAAGCAAGAAAACGTGACCACAACAAGCTTGGTCGTGAACTTGAGCTTTTCACAACAAGTGAATTAATCGGTCAGGGTCTTCCAATAATGCTTCCTAAAGGTGCAAGAATCATTCAGACACTTCAGCGTTGGGTTGAAGATGAAGAACAAAAGCGTGGTTGGTTGCTCACAAAAACACCATTCATGGCAAAGAGTGACCTTTATAAAGTTTCAGGTCACTGGGACCATTATCTTGATGGCATGTTTGTACTTGGTGACCCTGCTAAAGAGGAAGAAGGCGAAGAAGTTTTTGCACTTCGTCCTATGACTTGCCCATTCCAATATCAAGCATATCTTAACAGACCTCGTTCATATAGGGATTTACCGCTTCGTTACAATGAAACATCAACTCTTTTCAGAAACGAAGCATCCGGTGAAATGCACGGTCTTATTCGTGTGCGTCAGTTCACAATTTCAGAAGGTCACTTAATGTGCACCCCTGAACAACTTGAAGATGAATTTAGAGGCTGTCTTGAACTTGCTATTTATATGCTCAAGACACTCGGCCTTTACGAAGACGTTTCATACCGTTTCTCACAATGGGACCCTGAAGATACTGAAAAATATATCGGTACTCCTGAACAGTGGGATGAAGCGCAGGGAATTATGGGAAAAATTCTTGACCACCTTGGAATTGAATACAAGGTCGGCATTGGTGAAGCCGCATTCTATGGTCCTAAACTTGATATTCAGATTAAGAATGTATTTGGTAAAGAAGATACACTTATTACAATTCAGGTTGACCAGCTTCTTGCTGAAAAATTCGGTATGGAATACACAGACAAAGACGGTGCGAAGAAAAACCCATACATTATTCACAGAACATCAATCGGTTGTTACGAGCGTACACTTGCTCTTCTTATCGAAAAATATGCAGGTGCTTTCCCTCTTTGGCTCGCTCCTGAACAGGTAAGAATTCTTCCTATTGCTGACCGTCATCACGATAAGGCATTTGAAATCAAGAAAGAACTTGAAAAGATGGGTATGCGTGTTACTGTTGACGACAGAAGCGAAAAAACAGGTTACAAAATCCGTGAATCAAGACTTCAGAAGCTTCCTTATTGGATTATTGTTGGTGATAAAGAAGTTGAAGACGGTACAGTATCAGTAAGCAAACGTGGTCAAGGCGACATCGGTTCATTTGCCTTTGATGATTTTGCTAATATGCTTAAAGAAGAAATTGAAAACAAAGTAAGATAAGGAGAAAACTTATGTCTAATCCACTTACCGTGACAGTCATTACCGACACTCACTATTATTCAAAAAAACTTGGTACATCCGGTGAAGCATACGAAACAGCTAACAATAAAAGCGGTGTATTATTAGCAGAAGCACGTGAGTTACTTGAAGCAGCATTCAAACAGATTGAAAATGACACAAGAACTGATATTGTTCTTCTTTCAGGTGACACAACCAGCAACGGTGATTTTGACTCACACAAAGAATTCACACAAATGCTTCGTGATTTAAAATCAAAGGGCAAGAGAGTTTACGTTCTCACTGCTACTCACGATTATCAATGGGACGGATTAACTCACAAATATGAAGGTGATGAAAGAATTCCCATACCTGCTGCAAAACGTGAAGAACTTTATGATATGTACAAGGAGTTTGGTCCTGAAGAAGCACTTGCAGTACACAGACAGAGTATGTCATACATTATTCAGTTAGCTGAGGGTTACAGACTTTTCGCACTTAATGATGATACAAATCTTAATGGGAAAAGCGGTTTTTCTGACGAGCTTTTTGAATGGATTAAAGAACAGGTTGCCGATGCAAAGGCTAACAATCAGTTCATTATTGCAATGACTCATCATCCGCTTATTGCCCCCTCACCTATGTATGAAATCATCGGCAAGGGCGATATGATGGGTGACTATGAAATCCGTCGTGAGCAACTTGCTGATTTAGGTGTTCAGTTTATGCTTACAGGTCATACTCACGTTCATGACATTGATAAGCATATAAGTCCTAAAGGTAACTATTTCTATGATATTTCAACTGCATCAACAATTGGTTACCCTGCAACTATAAGAACTGTTGTTTTTGATAATGAAAGTAAGATTGTTTCAACAACTACCGATTTTATTACAGAACCTGCAAACATTGATACAAAGGGTAAAGATTTGCAGACTTATCTTGCAGACCATTTAATTGGTATGATTAGAGATGTAATCAAGGCTGCGGGTGAAGATATTGATAAGTTTGCAGATATGGCAACTGCAATCAGTATCAAAAAGAAAGTTTCTTATAAAATAGGTTGGTTAATCAAGCCTATTTTCAAGGCACTCAACAAGCTGAAAATCGGAACTGTCGGCAATTGGACACGTGCTGAAACGGGACTCAAAAAAGAAGATTATGCAGACATAAAAGACAATGGTGTTGTTGATTTCATTGTTGACCTTGTATTAAATCTTTATGGTGGTAAGAGTCTTTACACACCTGAAAGTAATGAATACAAAATCGCAATTGGTCTTATTAACATAATTGATTCAATCATTAAGGTGTTACATATTCCTCTTAAGAAGCTTATTAAAGTTTCTGATACTGTTCGTGGAATTGTTGAGCCCTTGCTTTATAATGCAGGTATCCCCTCTTATGATGCAATAATCCCGATTATGCCCGTCTATGAAGGTGACGAACAAGGTCCAATTCCTGAGCCACCTGCAAAGCCCGATACAGTTAAAGACAGTAAAAAAGGTTTGCCTATAATCATAATCGCAATTCTTCTTTTACTCATATTCCTTGTTCCAATTATTTGCATTGGCGTTCCTGTTTTTCTTATCGGTTACATCATTAATGAAATAAAATACAAGAAGTATTTGAAAAATTAATAAAAATTTTTTGTACCATTAGTAGAAAAATGAGCTTAAATTTCTACTAATGGTACAATTTTTTGTCCCAAAACATAAATTTAGATTAAAAATTTCTATTTTTCTTGATTTTTAAACTAAAATATAGTATAATGATGTCATATATTGAGGGGTTGTACGCATTTTTACACCTATTTTGGAGGTTTTTATTTTGAGCGGAGATTTACATTGTCACACAAGATTATCTGATGGTACTATGGGCATTGAAGACCTTATTCTTTTTGCAAAGAAAAAAGGTCTTGAAGCGATTGCAATTACTGACCACGATTGCCTTGCAGGTACTGTACGTGGCAAAATTATTGGAACACGTCACGGAATTCAGGTAATTCCCGGAGTTGAACTTTCATCAACTTGTGAAAAGATTGGCAAAAACATTCATATCCTCTGCTATTTACCCGACGCACCCGAAATGCTTGAAGGTCTTTGCAAGAGAAATTCTTTAGCACGTAAAAAGGCTGGGCATTTTATGATGCTTCAGGTTGCTAAACGTTACCCCATCAGTACAGAGTTTATTATGAAATGCGCTACGGGTTCAACCAACCTTTACAAAAAACACATTATGCAGTCACTTATTGAATGTGGTTATGCTGACTCATTCAATGGTGAGCTTTACAAGAAACTTTTCACAAAAAATGGCGAAGACAGTATTCTTGTTGTGCCCAAGTATGAAGACACAAAAGAAGTTATTGATGCTATTCATACTGCCGGTGGAATTGCAGTTCTTGCTCACCCTTGCGTTGATAATGTGATTGAGAATATTGATGATATTATTGAGTTGGGCATTGACGGAATTGAAGTATATCATCCAAGTGCAAGTGAAGAAAAACAGGCAACTCTTAAAAAGATTGCAACAAAAAACAAATTACTTGTAACCGGTGGCAGTGATTTTCACGGTCTTTATAACACATATAATGTATCTGTGGGTGATTACACAGC
>JAZNZJ010000072.1:0-23057 GCA_045594885.1 Candidatus Fimenecus sp.
TTGTTTTATATGACACCTCATCCACCGCAAGCGGTCCCCCTTCCCCTCAAGGGGAAGGCAAAATCAAGGCTTCTCCTTGAGGAGAAGCTGTCAGCGAAGCTGACTGATGAGGTGGCAAAGAATCCGACAAATTCAAATTTGTTGTAGAAAGAAAAAAGGGACGATGTAGGCATCGTCCCCTATGTTTTTACACTTATTCGATTACCTTGTACCCCTGCTCTTCAACTGCTTTTTTGAGAGTTGCGGGGGCTGCGTCTGCATCAAGAGTAACAATCGCTGTGCCGTCTTTGTGGCTTACAATTGCTTCTCGCACTTCTGCTACACCCTCAAGTGCTTTTTTTACGTGAGCCTCACAGTGTGGGCACATCATACCTTCAATTTTCATTGTGATTTCCATAGGTTTTTTCTCCTTATATTTATATTTTATTTTTTTATCTTTTTTACTGTTGTGAATGTCCTTGAAGTTAAGTCGCAACGCATTTGACACAACGCAGAACGAGGATAAGCTCATTGCCGCCGCACCAAACATTGGGTTTAATTCCCAACCGAAAATATTTATAAATAACCCTGCGGCGAGAGGTATTCCAATTGCATTGTAAAAAAATGCCCAGAACAGATTTTCGTGAATATTTCGCAAAGTTGCACGGCTTAAACGGATTGCGGCGGGTACGTCTGAAAGTTTGCTGTTCATCAACACAATATCCGCTGACTCTATGGCAATATCTGTGCCCGCACCTATTGCAATTCCTATATCTGCACGAGTGAGTGCGGGGGCATCGTTAATTCCGTCGCCCACCATCATAACCTTACCCTTATCTTTAAGATGACGAATCACTTTTTCTTTACCGTCGGGCAATACTCCCGCAATAACCTCATCAACACCCGCCTGCCGACCAATTGCATTGGCAGTTTTTTCATTGTCACCCGTGAGCATAAGAACACGAATTCCCATATTCTGCAATTCTTTTATAGCCATTGGACTATCTTTTTTAATAGTATCTGCTACGGCTATTATTCCCAAAAGTTTATTGTCGATACTGAAAAGTAATGGGGTTTTACCGCTTTCTGCAAGGTGTTCTGATTTTTTAATTATATTATCATCAATTGAAATCTTTTCACTTATATATTTAAGACTACCACCAAGAATGGTCTTTTCTTCATATTTTGCACTTACACCACTACCCGAAAGTGCTTTAAAATTTTCAATTTCAACAGATTTAACATTAAGTGCATTTCCCTTTTCAACAATGGCTTTTGCGAGAGGGTGTTCACTCATCTTTTCAATAGAATATGCAAGTGTGAGAAGTTCAGCCTCAGTTGTATTTTCTGCGGGAATAATGTCGGTCACTTTGGGCTTACCCTCGGTGATTGTTCCCGTTTTATCAAGGACAACAGTATTCACTCTGCCTGTTTCTTCAAGAGAAACTGCGTTTTTGAAAAGAATTCCGTTTTTAGCACCAACACCATTACCCACCATAATTGCAACGGGAGTAGCGAGTCCCAGAGCACAGGGGCAACTGATTACAAGCACCGAAATGCCACGTGCCAAGGCATAGCCAAAGCTTTCACCCGCAATTAACCAACCTATAATTGCAACTGTTGCAATCGCTATAACAACGGGCACAAAAACACCCGAAACCTTATCGGCAATTTTTGCAATTGGTGCTTTTGTTGCTGCCGCATCACTTACCATTTTAATAATCTGTGAAAGAGTTGTGTCTTCACCAACTCTCAAGGCTTCACACTTAATAAATCCCGATTGATTGATTGTACCGCCCGAAACCCTGTCACCTGCTGACTTGTCAACGGGAATACTCTCACCCGTGAGTGCGGACTCGTCAACAGCAGTATGGCCTTCAATAATCACACCGTCAACAGAAATCTGCTCACCGGGACGAACTATAAAAATATCACCCTTTTTCACGTCTTCAACGGGGATTTCTGTTTCGATTTCGTCAACAAGAATAGTTGCTGTTTTCGGTGCTAAATCCATTAAAGCTTTAAGTGCATTTGTGGTTTTACCCTTTGAACGTGCTTCAAGCATTTTGCCCACAGTGATGAGAGTTAAAATCATGGCTGCCGACTCAAAATAAAACTCATGTAGATAATGATGTGCCATTTCAACATCTACGGTCATTTTGAAAAGTGCGTAAGTGCTATATATGAATGACGCACCCGAGCCAAGAGCCACAAGAGTATCCATATTGGGTGAACGGTGCAAAAGTCCTTTAAAGCCGTTTATAAAGAATTTTTGATTGATTACCATTACAATTGCGGTTAAAAGCAATTCTAAAAGTCCAATTGCAATTGGATTTGATGACAATACCTCGGGCAACCACCAGCCCCACATTACGTGACCCATTGAGATATACATTAAAACTATTAAAAATCCCAATGAGGCTACAAGCCTTTTTTTCAATTTAGGGGTTTCGGTATCTTTTAATTCATCATTGTTTTTTGATTGGGTGTTTTTTTCATTTTTTAAAGTTGCACCATAACCCGCATCTGTAACCGCTTTTATTATTGCGCCCGTATCTGCCGAGCCCTCGACACCCATTGAATTTGTAAGCAGACTGACTGAACAAGAGTTCACACCCGAGACCGAATTAACGGCTTTTTCAACACGGGCAACGCAGGCGGCACAACTCATACCAGTAATATTAAATTGTGTCATTTACTCACCTACTTCATAAGTTTTTGTAAAGTTGATAACAAATCGTCAACCGTTTCGTTTTTACCCGCCTTAATATCGTCAGCAACACAGGTTTTAATATGGTTTGACAAAAGTTCTTTATTAAAAGCATTGAGTGCCGCATTCACGGCGGACACCTGCATTATTATGTCCGTACAATAGGCATTTTTTTCAACCATACCACGAATACCACGAATTTGACCTTCAATACGGTTAAGACGATTTATAAGTGCCTTGTATTCTTCTTCACTACGGATTTTTGTTTTACACATTTCACAAGTATTGCTCATAAAATCACTTCCTTTAATGATTTTATTATATACCCTATAGGGGTATGTGTCAAGGTGTGAAAATGGCGAGGTCTTGACCCCGCCATACCATATTTTATTAAATTCTATTCTTCAATTCTTTTTCTTTTTGTGAAAACTACAATTACCATTACAAGTGATACAATTGCCACCACTACAACGGGAGCAAGAATAAATGCTGAGTCTGTGTCTGGGTTTTCTTCATCGATGTTGTTATTTGAATTTTCGTTTTCAAAATCACTGCCACTGCTACTGTTATTATCATTTTCGCTATCATCAGCGGGTGGATTTTCATTATTTTCTCCGCCGTTCAATTCGCCCTCATTATCATCAGGTGTTAATGCACCTTCGCCATTATCACCATTGTCGCCGTTATCAACATTGCCCGAATTATCATCAGGAGTTTCAAAGGTCTTAAGCATTGGAGTTTCAGTATCATAATACATAAACTGAGGGTATTTCTCATTTGACTCAACGGTATATTGCTCGTCAGCCTTTAAAAGCCATACATAAAACTCACCCGTACCATCGTCTGTGCGATAAGAAATATGACCTAAATTCTTGATAAACCAAGTCTGCATTGGCGCTTGACAAGTTGAGGCATCAACCACATTGTCGGGTGAAATCATATCTTTACCGTTGTCAACTGCCTGAACATAATCATCACCCAAGGTTTTGCCCATATCGGCTACTGTTGCGAAACCGCTTGTGTTATATGTTTCAATAACACCGTCACTATTCCACTTTGCTGAAGGAGTTACGGGTGCAATATATCTGTTATAATTTGAAACATTGAAATAGTTGACATCTTCACTTTCAACCATTTCACTAACACGTGCGTCAGTTCCGCTTACAACAGTATCATAATATGAAGAAACAAAGTTTTTAAGATTGTCACCTGCACTACCAAGCATATAATTCATAGCATCAAGGTACGAATATTCAGGAATAAAGCACCAAAAAGCCGGAATATAACCAAAAATCGGAATAAGAATTTCAGCATACATTCTGTCACCTGCCATTGCAAAAATGTCATTTGCCATCTTTGCCAATGATTCAAAAATCGGAATATATGCCAACAATGACTCGTATTCTGCGTTGCCACGAATACTCTGTGAAATAAGACGAGCAAGAGCATCGCCGTCAATCTCGGGGTTGCCTGTGAACAACTGACCGAGCATTTCAAGACCATTGAATGCAGAGTTTGACATTACAACGGTTTTAACATCGTCATAGCCATAAAGTGCAAGGTATGTGTTTGTAATTGAGCCACCCATACTTTCAGCACAGAGTGCTACTTTGTCGTGACCTGATTTTTCTTTTACAACCTGAATAAAATCATTGAGGTCTTCTGCAATTTCAAAAGGATTTGCTGTCCAGTCATAATTAAAATAATATGAATGCTTTTCGCCTAATTCTTCATAGAGCATTCCTGCAAGTACGTTTTCACTACCGCCGTTTTCAAAATTCATATATGTTTCAACGGGTTCATTTGAATGCTTAATAGTTACGACACTGCTACGATTCAAATTATTATCATAAGCAACGGGGCCAAAAATTTTACCCACTGCATTTGACACAGCAGTTACAAATGCGTCAATGTTCTGCGTTAGCAAGAAATCTGCAAGCTTTGGAATTTCAGGCAAAATACCACTCACGATATTCTCTGCCGAAAAAATTTCGTTGCCGTTACCGTCATAAAGAGTTTCACCGATACCACGCACCTGAACAACGGGTGTTTCACCGCAATTACAACCGTCAACTGCAAAAGCAGGTACAAGCATTGTAAGAACAAGTGCCAAAGAAAGTGTAATGCTAAATAATGTTTTTAAAAATCTCTTTTTCATAAAAACATCCTCTCAATAAAGTATGTTTTCATTTTATCACAGCATCATTTACTTTGCAAGAATTTATTAAAATACGGTTTCAATTAATTTTTCAGAATTCGGGGGTGAATACTGCCAACGGTCAATATGGTTATCTTCATAAAAATATTTGATTTCCTGACGGGGATATTCCGCCGAGAAGCTATCAACAATTGCAAGTTTTACCTTCATTTTTTCTGCATTTATACTTTTTATGTAAACACTTGCCAAATCGCCCTCATTAACATCGGGGGTGAATTCTGCGAGTCCTGCAAGATTTGGGCTTAATTCTATGAACACTCCGTATTTTTCAATTGAGCGCACCACTCCGCCCACAGTCTGCCCCGCTTTAAATTGTTGTGCGTTTTCCTCCCAAGTGCCGAGAAGCTCTTTATGTGAAAGTGTGACTCTGCCCATACTATCCATACTCTTTACAATTGCTTTAATCATTGTGTTCACAGAAAATCGTGCATCGGGGTGCGGAATACGTGAGACCGATATACTGTCAATGGGCAAAAGTGCAGATATTCCGCAACCTATATCACAAAATGAACCGAAGGTTTCATTATGGGTAATTCGTGCATCAATTATGTCACCACATTCAAGGTTATTTATATAATTGTTCACAAAATCCTCTTGCACACGACGACGGCTTAAAATCGCCGTGCGTATTCCTGCATCATCAATAAAATCGATTATCTTGAATACAACGGGTTTATTAACTCTTGATATTATTGCAATATCCCTTACTGTACCCTCTGCAATACCTATTGCACATTCCTCTCTGGGAATTATTCCGTGAACATCACCCAAATCCACATGAAGATTGTGGTCGTGGTCACAAAGTGTAGCTCTTGCCTCAAGAATTCGCTCTTCAAAAAATGCCTCTCTTAATGCAGTTGCAGAAGAAATACTTTTTTTGTTCTGCTTTGTTTCAAACAATACACCCTCTGGATAGAATTTTTTCATTGTCATCACCTTTATTTTAAAAATACTAATAAAGAATATGAACAGAAAGTGAAAAAGAGAATAAAAAAGTATTTTATTTTTTGTTTATTTATGGTATCATATATAATGGTGAAAATTATGGATATAAAGCTTAATGATATTATTGAAATGAAGAAAGAACACCCCTGCGGTAACAAACAATTTCTTGTTTTAAGAGTTGGAATTGATTTTCGTATTCGTTGCACTAAATGTGAACGTGAGGTAATGGTACCAAGGGTGAAGCTTGAAAAGAACATTAAAAAAGTATTGAAGGCAAGTGAAGCCTAACACAATATGCCATAAATGCAGAACTTTATCGAATTTTCACTTTTTCACCCTTGATTTGCGTCAGCAAAACCTGCGGTCTTAAAAGCAAAAATTCATCTAAATTTCAAGTATTTATGGTACAAAGCAGTTTTTCACGAGCGGATTTTTGGCTGAACAAAGCCAAAAATCGCCACAATACTTTCGTATTATAAAATTTTTGGTGAAGTGCAGTCGAAAATGTGCCGTTAAAAACCATATTGGGTTCGACTTCGCTTGCCTTAGGACGGAGAACAAGTAAATGTTTGATAAATTATTAGGTATTGAAGAAAGATTCGAAAATGTGAATGAGCAGCTTTGCGACCCTGCAACCGTCAGTGACCAACAATTATACACAAAATTGATGAAAGAGTTAAAGCAGCTCACTCCCGTAGTAGAAAAATTCCGTGAGTATAAAGGCTACAAGGATACTTTTGAAGAGTCAAAAATGCTACTCGACGAGGGCGGAATGGACAAGGACTTCAAGGAAATGGTGCAGGAGGAATTTGAAACTGCAAAGGAACAGCTTGATGTGTGTTGGGAAGAATTAAAAATTCTCCTACTCCCACGTGACCCCAATGATGACAAGAACGTTATTATTGAAATTCGTGGCGGTGCAGGTGGCGAGGAAGCGGCACTCTTTGCGAATTCACTTTTCAGAATGTACACAATGTATGCCGAAGCACGTGGTTGGAAAATGGAAATTCTTTCTGAAAATCCAACAGAACTTGGCGGATACAAAGAAGTTATATTCTCGGTTGACGGTGACGGTGCTTATTCACGATTCAAGTTTGAAAGCGGTGTTCACAGAGTTCAGCGTGTTCCCGAAACAGAAAGTCAGGGAAGAATTCAGACATCAACCGTTACGGTTGCTGTTCTTCCTGAAGCAGAAGATGTTGACTTTGAGCTTAACCCCGCAGAATTACAGATTGACGTATTCCGTTCAAGCGGTGCGGGTGGTCAAAAGGTTAATAAAACATCGTCTGCAATTCGTGTTACTCATCTCCCTACCGGTATGGTTGTTGAGTGTCAGGATGAACGCAGTCAGCACAAGAACAAAGACAAGGCATTGAAAGTTCTCCGCTCAAGACTTCTTGAAATTGAACAAGCAAAGCACGATGCTGAAATTGCAGGTCAGCGAAAGAGTCAGGTAGGCACAGGTGACAGAAGTGAGCGAATAAGAACATACAATTTCCCACAGGGACGAGTTAGCGACCACAGAATTGGTCTTACTCTTTATAAAATTGAGCAGATTATGAACGGTGATATTGATGAGATTATCGACGCACTCATCACCGCCGACACAGCAGAAAAACTTAAAGCAAACGAGTAATTTTTATGAAAACAGAAGTAATTGACATTACAACTGAATATGAACGAGCATTAACTGAAGCTAAAAGGCTTATAAACGATGGTGAAGTTGTGGGAATCCCCACAGAAACCGTTTACGGACTTGCAGCAAATGCCTTTGACGAAGATGCCGTTAAAAAAATCTTTATTGCAAAAGGTCGTCCAAGCGACAACCCTCTCATTGTGCATATTGCAAAATTTGAGGATTTAGCACCATTGGTTAAAGAAATTCCCGAAAAAGTAAAAATTATGGCGGAAAAATTTTGGCCCGCTCCCCTTACTATGATTATGAAAAAGAGTGAGCGTATTTCAAATGTTGTTTCGGGAAATCTTGACACGGTTGCGGTACGTATGCCTAAAAGTGAATATGCCAGAGCAATAATTGAAGCCTCAGGTTGCCCCCTCGCCGCTCCGTCGGCAAATCTTTCGGGTAGCCCGAGCCCCACAAATGCAAAATATGTTTATGACGATATGAACGGCAGAATTCCGCTTATAATTGACGGAGGTAACTCTGAAATCGGCGTTGAGTCAACGGTTATTTCTTTTGCAGAAGACCCGCCAAGGCTTTTACGTCCCGGCGGTGTAACCCTTGAAGAAATGACCGAATTGATTGGTGAAATAATAGTTGATGATGCAGTTTTAAATAAGTTGGAAGATGGACAAATTGCATCTTCACCGGGTATGAAATACAAGCATTATGCACCAAGTGCCGATATAACAATTATAAAAAGTAATTTTGACGATTTTAAATCCATTTGCGAAAGAGAAGAAAATATAACCGCATTATGTTTTGACGGCGAGAGCAAAAAACTCAATCGCCCAAGCGTTGAATACGGCGAAGAAAATGACGGATACAGCCAGTCCGCCCGTCTTTTTGACGCACTTCGTGAACTTGACGAAATGGGTGCACAGAAAGTTTATGCCCGTTGCCCCGACACAAAAGGTATGGGTTTGGCGGTGTATAATCGTTTAATTCGAGCCGCAGGGTTTAAGATAAAAATATTATGAGCAAAGAATTACCAAAAAGAAAACAATTAAGATTAAAAGGGTATGATTATTCTCAAAATGGTTGTTACTTTGTAACCGTATGTGTTAAAGACAAACGACATTTATTAGCACATTACAAATCACGAGCAGACATTGTAGGGGCGGGTCTCCGTGCCCGCCCGCAAGATGCAATCATTTTGACACCGTTGGGCAAAGAGGTTGAAAAAGCCATAGGATATATCAATACGCATTATGAAAATATTGATGTAGAAAATGCAATTGTAATGCCAAATCATATTCATCTTCTTATAACCCTTGATGATATAGAGGCTCGTTATACGGGCAGGCACGGAGACCTGCCCCTACATGATGTCATAAGGAATTTAAAGTCTTATACAACCAAAAAATATTGGGATATATATGGCGATAGAAACGGTGTATTATGGCAACGTGGATATATTGACCACATAATACGAAATCAAACGGATTTTGAACATCATTGGAACTACATTGAATACAATGCGTTGAAAGAATATCCTTCAAAGGAAGAAAACTTATGAAAATTATAGGTATTACAGGGCTTACGGGTGCGGGTAAGGGCACGGTGGCACAAAGGCTTTTACCTTACGGGTGCTATCACATTGATGCTGACAAAATTGCCCGTGAAGTAATAAGCAATAGTGAAATTGTAAAAAATGATTTGCAAAAACGCTTTGGTGAGGATATAATAGACAAAGACGGCAAAATTTGTCGTCCTATTCTTGCCCAAAGGGCTTTTGCAGATAATGAAAGCACTGAAGCACTTAACAAAATCACTCATCCTGCAGTGACAGAAAAAATCAAAGAAATCATTGCAGATAAAGAAAAAGAAGGCTATAAAGCAGTAATTATTGACGCAATCGCACTTTTCGAAAGCGGTGAGGATGCACTTTGTGATTTCACTGTTGCAGTGGTTGCACCTCTTGAAATCCGTCTTGAAAGAATTGTCAAGCGTGACAATCTTACACTTCAAAGGGCTATGGAGAGAATAAACGCACAAAAGGACGAAAGTTATTTCACAAGTCGTGCAGATTTTATTTTATGGAATTATCCACCATATGACCTAAATAAAGAAATTCTGCCAATTGTGGCACAAATAAAGTAAAAAAATCCCGAAAGGAGTTATATATATGGAATTAAACGATATGAAAAAAGAACTTTTTTATGAGCCAAAGCATGCTATGGAAATTGTTGACGATGCAGTTGTAAAGGCTGCTGACGATTTCTGCGAGGGCTATAAAAAATATCTTGATGAGGCAAAAATTGAACGTGAAACTGTTGATTTCTTCGTAAAAGAGGCAGAAGCTCGTGGCTATACAAAGTTTGACCGCACTAAGAAATACAATGCAGGTGACAAAGTTTATTACAACAACCGTGGCAAAGCAATTATTCTTTGCGTTTTTGGTAAAAAGAGCATCACAGAGGGTGTTAAAATCTCTGCTGCTCACATTGACTCACCCCGCCTTGACTTAAAACCCAATCCACTTTATGAAGATACTTCTCTTGCATTCTTCAAAACTCATTATTATGGTGGTATCAAAAAATATCAGTGGACTGCTATTCCGTTAGCACTTCACGGTGTAGTTGTTAAGGCAAACGGTGAAACAGTTAAGGTTTGCATTGGCGAAGATGACAACGACCCACAGTTTGTAATTACTGACCTTCTCCCCCACCTTGCCGCTGACCAGATGAAACAGACAATGAGTGACGGTATCAAGGGTGAACAGCTTAACATTCTTATTGGTAGCCGTCCATTCTCAAAGGATGAGGGTGTAGATAAGGTTAAACTTAACATTATGAAAATTCTCAACGAAAAATATGGTATTGTTGAGGGCGATTTCTTAAGTGCAGAATTAGAACTTGTTCCCGCATTCAAGGCACGTGACATTGGTCTTGACAGAAGCCTTATCGGTGCTTACGGCCACGATGACAAGGTTTGTGCATACCCTGCTGCATATGCTATTTTTGATGTAGTTGACCCCGAATTCACTTGTCTTACAGTTCTTGCTGACAAAGAAGAAACAGGCTCTGACGGTAACACAGGTCTTAACTCATCATATATGAAATACTTTATTTCTGACCTTGCAGTTATGGAGGGTGTTGAACCTTGGAGAGTTATGTCCGCATCAGAATGTCTTTCTGCTGACGTTAATGCTGCTTATGACCCCAATTTCCCAGAGGTTAGTGAGAGAAAGAACTCATCATATGTTAACAACGGTGTTGTCATTACAAAATACACAGGTGCACGTGGTAAGGGTGGCACAAGTGATGCTTCTGCAGAGTATATGGGTAAAATCCGCAGAATGCTCAATGCTAACGATGTTGTATGGCAAATTGGTGAGCTTGGTAAGGTTGATGCAGGTGGCGGCGGAACTGTTGCTATGTATGTTGCTAACCTTGATATTGACACAATCGACCTTGGTGTGCCCGTACTTTCAATGCACGCACCATTTGAAATTGTTTCAAAGCTTGACGTTTATATGGCATACAAGGCATTCAAGGTATTCTTTGAGCAGAAATAATTGAATTCAAGATACAAAATTAGGCAGTCCTAAAGGGCTGCCTTTTGTTTTATAATAAGATAGGTTGAGGTTGTTTACTATTTAAAACCGACTTTACTGTTTCAGGTATATAATCAAAATCTGCTACTATTGAGTTTGGTTTGTTGATACAGTCATCTTGTCGCATGGGCACAAAGTAAATATTTTTACTATTCATCAATGTGCCTATATTTCTCGCAGATGTGCCCAAGGCATCATTTGTTGATACTGCGATTATTACAGGACGCCCGTTTCTTAAATGTGCCTTTGTGGCAAGTGTTACAGATGTGTCACTTATTCCGTTAGCAAGTTTTCCGAGAGTATTGCCCGTACAGGGGGCAATCACAAGAATATCGAGTAACTTTTTAGGACCAATCGGCTCTGCACCGCCTATTGTATATATTATCTTTTCTTTGCAGATATTTTCAATTTCGTCTATAAATTCACGGCTTTTACCAAATCGTGTATCCGTTGTATATGCCGTATGCGACATTATGGGTACAACATTATAGCCTTCTTCTTTAAGTTTTTGCATTTGTGGAATTACCTTTTTAAAAGTACAGAATGAACCGCAAAGGGCAAATCCCACAGTTTCATTGCTCATTGTTACTCCTCCCTTTGCAAAATTCTTTTTCCTATTATTTCTCCCGCAGTTTTAGGAGTATATTTACCGGGTAATCCAAATGCCTTGACCACATCAATTCCGTGGTTTCTCGCCTCATCAAAATCCACACCATAAGGTGCTGAAGCAAGTTCAACAATCTTACTGTCTTTTCTCATTTCTGAAAGTTCCATTGTCCCGATAATCCTTGCGGGAACAGTATTTATTATTATGTCAAATTGATTGGCTTTCTCTGAAAGTGATAACAATGGAAATGCCTCACAGCCTTTTATTATTGCATCTTCTTGTTGTGAAGCATTACGGGCAAATACCGTCACTTTGCAAGAAAGTGCTTTGAGCAAAGCCACCACTTCTTTTGCCACTCTGCCGTATCCCGTTATGGCAAAATTACCCAAGGGTAAGGCAAAATCAATATGCTCAAGTAAAATTTTAAGTGTTCCAAAGGCAGTAAGCACCGCATTTTTCTCTATAAATTCATTATCATAATAATCAACAAAGGGTATTTCTGTTTCACGAAGACGTGACAGGAGTTCACCTTTAATTATTCCGCCATACACCAAATTTTCTTTTCCAAGAAATGAAATCAATCTTTCAATAGACGTTTCTTTTTTAGAAAACGGCATATTAATGGTTTTATCTTTTCGAGTTGCAGGAAGAGGTAATACAACAATTGATTGGGGCGAAATCATCGCTTTAAGTTTTTGGGCATCGTCATCCCAATCATACAAACCATATGACGAAACCTCACACCCTGCCGACTCGAGATAATCCTTGAGGTATTTCTGTCTTTTGTCCCCACCTATTATTACAATATTTCTTTTTTTCATATCCATTTCACCTACCCTTACAGTAACAGAATATGTTTTTTGTAAAAAATGGTGATTAGGGGTTTGATTTTTTTAACGATTGCACTATAATATAATAGAAATAAATTACAGAATGGTGATTTTAATGGATACAATTACAAAAGTTCTTGAAACTGCAAAGAGAATACATTTTATAGGAATAGGCGGTAGCGGTATGTGTCCCCTTGCAGAAATTCTGCATAGCCGTGGTTATTCTTTGCAGGGCTCTGACAACAACGAAAGTTCAATTGTTGACAGAATTCGCAGAATGGGAATTCCTGTTATGATGGGACAAAGGGCTGAAAACATTGAAGGTGCAGATATGATTGTTTATTCTGCCGCAATTTCAAAAGAAAATCCCGAGTTAAAAGCGGCGCTTGAAAGCGGTATTCCCACATTTCAGCGTGCAGAATTGTTGGGCGAAATTTCACGTCAGTTTGAGAATTGCATTGGTATTTGCGGTACTCACGGCAAAACTACCGTTACTTCAATGACCGTGCAGACAATGTTAGGTGCGGGGCTTGACCCCTCGGCAGTAATTGGCGGAAAATTACCCCTTACTGACAGCTATGGCAGAGTTGGTGAAACACAGAATGTTGTAATTGAATCCTGCGAATATCAAGATACTTTCTTACACATTACACCAAACGTTGCAGTAATTCTCAATATTGACGAGGACCATCTTGAATATTTCAAGACTATGGATAATCTGATTTTAAGCTTCACAAAATTTGCCGAGTCAGCAAAAAGTGCCGTAATTTATAACGGCGATGATGAAAACACCCTCAAGGCAATAAAAGACATTGAGGGCAAAACTATGATTTCATTCGGTTTTGATAAGAAGAATGATTACTATGCTGAAAACGTTAAAGAGTATAAAGGTGCTTTTACGCAATTTGATGTTATTTACAAGGGCGAAAAACTTGGTGAAGTTACACTTTCCGTACCGGGTATTCACAACGTGCTCAACACCCTTGCCACAGTAGCAACTGCAATGTTTTCAGGTGCAAAGTTTGAAGACTGCATAAAAGGAATTGAAGAATTCCGTGGTGCAGGTCGTCGCTTTGAAGATTTGGGTACTTACAACGGAATCACATTTATTGATGACTATGCTCATCACCCCGCAGAACTTAAGGTTACTCTTGATGCGGCTATGAAAATGGGCTACAATACCGTCTGGGCGGTATTCCAACCATTCACATATTCAAGAACTGCAATGCATTTTGACGAGTTTGTGGATGTACTTAAAATCCCCGACAGATGCGTTATGACCGAGATTATGGGCTCACGTGAGGTTAATACTTACGATATTTACACCTCACAGCTCAGTGAAAAAATCCCCAATTCAGTATGGTTCAACACTCAACCCGAGGTCTGCGACTATGTACTTGCAAATGCAAAATCAGGCGATTTGGTGCTCACTATGGGTTGCGGTGATATTTACAAATCTGCATTTATGATGATTGAGAGATTAAAAAATGGTACAGTTTAATAATAGTTGGGACATTCTCTTAAAAGATGAATTCCAAAAGCCTTATTATCTTAACTTAAGAAAATTTTTAGTTCAGGAATATAAAACGCAAACCATATACCCGCATATGAATGATATTTTCAACGCTTTGAAATATACCGATTACAAAGATGTGAAAGTGGTAATTTTAGGGCAAGACCCTTATCATCAGCCCAATCAGGCACACGGACTTTGCTTTTCTGTAAAAAAAGGTGTCAATCCACCGCCATCACTCCAAAATATGTATAAAGAAATTCATGCGGAGTACGGCTACCCAATCCCTGACCACGGCGAACTGACCTATTGGGCGGAACAAGGAGTATTGATGCTCAACACTGTACTTACCGTGCGTGAAAGTCAACCAAATTCCCATAAAGGAATGGGCTGGGAAATTTTCACGGACGATATTATCAACTTACTTAATCAAAGACCAACACCAATGGTATTTTTACTTTGGGGGGCAAATGCAAGGGCTAAAACGAAGCTTATTACAAACCCTGCACATTTGGTGCTTTGCTCGGCACACCCGAGTCCCCTTTCCGCTTATAACGGATTTTTCGGCAATGGTCATTTCAAAAAGGCAAATGAATTTTTAAAACAAAATGGAATGACCGAAATTGATTGGCAGGTAAAATAAGTTGAAAGTGATATAATAACAAAACATACACAAAAAAGGATCCCCTTGTCAGGGGAGCTGTCATTTTGTCAAAAATGACTGAGGGGTAGTCATTTTATATGTTTTCAATCTCTCCCTCAGTCTTGCCTTCGGCAATCCAGCTCCCTCGTCAGAGGGAGCCTATTATTTTTATGCATTATTGTTTTTAGTTCTTCTCTTTCAATGCTTTTTCTTTATCTTTCTTTAAGAATGCGAGCATTGGAATGAAAATGAGTGCGGCAACGATTGCTGCATAAAGGAACATTGCCTCTGTTGGAAGCACCTTTACAGCACCGTTTTCCATATATGTAACATCTGAATTCTTTGCGGCAATATTACCAAGAGTCGGACCAACAACCATTGGGATAAGCACCAAGAATATCATTCTGATACCTTGGAAAAGACCAACTTTATCTTGTGGGATATTATCACGTACAGTTGCACCGAATTGAATCATAATTACGATATAACCGATAAGTGTTGGTGCAACACCTGCGATAATTCCGAGAATGTGTTTCGTTGATGAGAGAATAAGAAGTCCCACAACAAGCAAAATAACACTTGGAATGAATGCTGCGGCTTTGCTCTTAGGATAAATCTTCATAAGAATCACAATACCTGCAATTGTAACAGCAACTGCAATTACTGCAGGAATAATCACGCCTGCTGAAAGAAGATTTACACCCTCATTTGCCGGAATAACAACTGAACCCAAGTAAATGAAAAGGTATGGGAAGAACACCTGAAATGCAGAGTTAAAAGTACAACCTGATGTAAGAATCAAATAAAGGTTACTGTTTTCTTTAATAACACTTGGACGGAAGCCATAGAAAAGGTCTGCCCAATAGCTTGTTTTAATCTCATCTTTTTTTGCTTCTTCAAATTTCTTTGGATTTTCAAGAAGGAAAAGTCCTATAATACCAACAAGTGTAACAAAGATACCAAGTCCAATAAAGAATGCTGCATAAGAAATTACTCCGCCCTGTGCCAAAGAGCCTACAACCATAATTACAGCCATAGCGATAAAGCCCATAAATGTAAATACAGTTTCAACCTTTGCAGTTGTTTCAGGCGTTGTAACATCAGTTACCCACGCATTAAATGCAGAGTCATTACTTGTTGAACCCATAAAGGTCATTACCATATCCATTACAATAACAATCCAAGCAGTAACTGTAACGATTTTAGCATTATCTGTAAGACCAAATAAACTTGCAACATTTTCTTTTGTGATTAAACCGAAAAGTGCTGTTATAATACCCCATGCAATATAGCCCACGGATATAAACAATTTACGGTTTTTCATTTTCTCGCTGAGTGTACCCATAATAAAGGTTGTCACCGCCGCAGTAATTGCAGACAATGTAACCATAATATTTACGGCATCGGTAAGAGTGAGTGATGAGCCCATAGCACCCTCATTAAAAACCATATCATTAAGGAAGGTGTTAAAATACATATTCTCAACGTTCCAAGCGAGTGAACCCATAAACATAAAGAGAAGAATTCCCGCCCAGACACGTTTTGTAAGTTGTCCGTTATTATTTTTCATATTCTTTCCTCTTATTTAAAGTAATATACTCTTGCTTCGTAAGGTCTTGTTACAAATGAGTTCTGTGTAACAGGGTTAAGACGATAGTTATTGAGAACAAGCTCACCATCTTCAAGGTTAAAGCCCTCGGGAGCTTTGAACTGAACACATTTGTCAGAGAAAGAACATACAACAAGCAATTTTTCACCGTCAAGACTTCTCTCATAAACAAAGAGTTTGTCACTATCTTTATAATACTGCTTAAAGTCACCATAAATTGCCACTTCGTGCTCTTTACGGAATTTAAGAAGCTTACGATAATAATTGAGAATTGAGTTTTCGTCTGCCTCAGCCTGTGCTACGTTGATTTCTGTGTAGTTGGGGTTAAGGTTAAACCAAGGCTCAACTGTTGAGAAGCCTGCATATTCACTATCATCCCACTGAACAGGAGTTCTTGAATTTTCACGTGAGCCTGCATTTGCAAGTTTAACAAAACGGTCGCCTTTAATGCCCAATTTATTGAACATCTTCTGGTTGTTGAAGGTAATCATATCCTTAAACTCATCAATTGAGTGGAGTTCGATATTTGTCATACCGATTTCCTGACCCTGATAGATGAATGGAGTACCCTTTTGTAAATAACACATTGTTGCAAGCATTTTGCCACTTTCAACTCTGTATTTAAGTGAGCCGTAACGGTCAATAATTCTTGGGTGGTCGTGGTTTTCAAGATAGAGTGTGTGCCAACCCTTACCATTCATAGCATCGTACCATTTCTGATAGCATTTCTTCATCTTCTTAAGATTGAACGGAACTTTAATCCAGTCAGTCATAAAGCAGTCTGCTTCAAGATGGTCAAAACTGAACATTGTTTTAAGCACCTGTGTGTCGTCCTCTGTAACAAAACGAAGAACTTTTTCAGGGGTAATGAGTGGACCTTCGCCAACTGTGAAGCAATCATATTTTGAGAGAACATCATCGTGGAACTCTTTAAGATATTCGTAAAGGTGAGGTCCGCAATTGTAATGCTCCATACCTGCTGCAACAGGAATCGGAATAGCATTGGGAAGTCCCTCTTTTTTAGAGATATATGTAATAACGTCCTCACGGAAGCCGTCAACACCCATATCAAGCCAGAATTTCATAATATTCTTAACTTCTTCTCTTACCTTTGGGTTATCCATATTCAAATCGGGCTGACCCTTTGTGAATACGTGAAGATAATATTCATCAACTGATGGCACATATTCCCAAGCACCGCCCTCAAATGTTGAAAGCCAGTTGTTAGGTGGTTTTTTACCGTTTTTACCCTTGCCTTTTCTCCAGATATAATAATCGTGATATGGATTATCAACACTCTTACAAGCCTCTTTGAACCAATGATGCTCAGTTGATGTATGGTTAACAACTAAGTCCATAAACACTCTCATTCCACGTTCGTGGCAACCTGCAAGAACTTTTTTGAAAGTTTCCATATCGCCGTATTCAGGGTTAATATCCATATAATCGGCAATATCGTAACCATAGTCCGCATTAGGTGATTTGAAAAGTGGTGAGAACCAGATAGCATCAATACCGATGCTCTTGATGTAGTCAAGCTTTGAATAAATACCCTCAAGGTCACCAATACCGTCACCATTTGAGTCCTTGAAGCTTCGTGGCCAAATCTGGTAAACCGCCATTTCTTTGTACCAGGTTTTTTTCATAAAATAACACCCCTATTTGTTGTTAAGATTATACACAAAGTTAGTATAACATAGAAAATGGAAAATGCAAAGTACAAAACGCAAATTTATTTAAAAATGCATATATAATACACCCTCACATTTTGTTAAATTCATTTATTAAAATCAATAAACTATTTTTAGACAAAATCTAACCCCCATATTGCAGGGTGATTTTTTATATGTTATATTATTCATAAGCAAGTCCGATTCTTTTCAGTAGCGTACAACTTGATTAATTTTAAGAGGGGCAGCGAGTCGCTGTTTCGTTTTTCTTACCGGGTTCGTAATTTGCGAGCAAATTACGATTTCTCCTGATTTCGCTTCAACGAACTACAAATCACTGCGTGATTATTTCGGTTCGCCTCCGCTACAATCAGGACATTCTGTACTGAAAAGGGTCGGGCTTTGTTTTTGAAATCTTTGTAAAGGAGTTTTTTTATGTATGTTTCAGATGAAATAGTTGTTTTTGAAAGTTGTGACATTCATTTTGTAAAAAAATTCGGTGTTGAAGATGCAACTGAAATGGTGCAGAATTTTTACTCATTGAACTCTCACCCATTCATATATGACACATATCAATTATCAACACTTCTTGAAATTGACCGTAAGCTCCTTTTCAAAATGGCAAAAAAACACAATTTATATTATCACGACATTTCTATAAAAAAGAGTGACGGCACATCAAGACAAATCAATGCCCCCACTACCCGACTTAAATACATTCAAAAACGAATTCTCGGCGAGATTCTATCACATTTTCCGGTTTCAAAATATGCAACTGCATACAAAAAAGGTGTTGCGATTACTGAAAATGCAAATCCCCATAGAAAAAAGAAATATTTATTAAAAATGGATTTAGAAGATTTCTTCGGCAGTATTACTTTTATTCAAGTGTATCGTAATGTATTTAACACAAGATATTTTCCAAAACAAATTGGTACAATGCTCACCGAAATATGCACCAAAGACGACGTTTTGCCACAGGGTGCACCCACATCACCAATGCTTTCAAATCTTGTTATGCGTCATTTTGATGACACCATTGGCGATTGGTGTATGCAAAGGGGCATTTCATATACCCGTTATTCTGATGATATGACCTTTTCAGGTGATGTCCCCTTGTATTTTGTTTATGAAAAGGTAAGCAGAATGCTTGATAATATGGGCTTTTCAATAAACGAAAAAAAGACTCATTTCATCACTAATGCCAGCCGTCAAACAGTTACAGGGCTTACTGTGAATGATGACGTGCGTATTCCCGTTGATTACAAACGAAAGCTTCGTCAAGAAGTTTATTATGCTTTGAAATATACGGTTGAAGGCTCATTGAAATACACTAAAAATGAAAAATATATAACTACTCACGAAACCTATTTCGGCTCTTATGAGGTATATGAATGTCAAAAATATCTCAATCACCTTTTAGGTCAAATAAACTATGTGCTTGGTGTTGAGCCCCAAAACAAGTATTTCAGAGATGCAAAGCAAAAGCTTATTGACAAATACAAGCATAAATATCTTCTTTTATATTAATTAATCCTCTTTTAAAGAGGATTTTTTTATTGTAATAAATGTTTATATGTGGTAAAATTATATAGTTAAGTATTATCACAGAAACGGAGTTTTTCTGATGTTTGATTTTAAATTAGAACAAAATACAGTTGAATTTGACAATTTTGTTAACCTCAATAAAGGCTCATATCTTCAAACTGCTCGTTGGGCAGATGTTAAGGACTCATGGTGTTCAAGGTGTTACAGCGGTTTTGAAAACGGCGAAAGAGTATTGACTGCAATGGTGCTTTACCGCACAATGCCCGGTGCGGGTTGTGTATGGTATATTCCCTGCGGTGCAGTCTGCGACTATTTAAATACCGAACTTGTCAAAGAATTTCTTGAGTTCATAAAAAACGAGTCAAAAAAAGCAAAGGCAACCTGCCTTATTATTGACCCACTTATTCCTTTAAGAATTAACGGCGAATTGCAGAATGAGGGAATTGAAAGCCATAAACTTATCACTTCTTGCGGTTTTCAGTTAAATGAGGATGTTGACTCTTACACCTATAAGCACCCCGTACAGACCTATATTCACCTTTTAGATGATGAGGGGAAGCAGATTCCTGCCGATAAAATTCTTAAAAACTGTGAAAAAGGTGTTCGTTATTCTGTAAGAATAGGCACAACAAGAGGTCTTGAATACAAAACTTATCTTTATGAGGATATTGAGAAAAATCCACAATTACTCGATGAATTTATGAGCGTTATGGACGATACCTCAAACCGAAATGATTTTGTTCAACGCAAGGGCGATTATCTTAAACACCTTATGAATATTTTCAGCGATTGTTGTGATATTACAATGATTTACTATAACAAGGCTGTTGACCAAGGTCTTGAAAATGAGCGTCAGGCAAAAAAAGTAGAGCTTCTAAAGGCTCTTGAAACTGCACCTGAAAAGAAAATTAAGGGTATTAAAAATGATATTGAAGCCATTGACAACAACACAAAAGCCTTCAATGTGAGAATGGATGAAACAAAGGATTATCCCAACGATGCTAAAATCCCCGTTGCAGGCGGATTTACTCTTCGCTACTCAGGTGTTGCGTCCTGCCTTTTCGGCGGTACAAAAAATATTATCAGAAACAATACCCGCTCAAGCCATTATCTTAATTATTTAAGAATTTGTAAAAGTATTGAAACCGGTTGTCATATTCACGATTTGGGTTATGTGCTTGTTGATAACCCCGAAATCAACGCAGACGGCACATTGGGTGAAATGAAGCCTAAAGAAAATTTCATTGGTATAAATGAATTCAAAATGAGTTTTGGTGCTAAATACTATGAATTCATTGGTGAATATATTTGTGTGAACAATAAAATGAAATTTTTCCTTTACCGTAAACTGATGCCAAAGGCAAAGGATGTAATAAGAAAAATCACCAAAATAATCAAGAAATAGACACAAAAGAAGTCCCATCAAATCTGATGGGACTTGTTTTTTATGTAACTGATTATTCAGCTTTTTCTTCTTTTTTCTTGTGGAAAAGAATTTTATCAACCGGGAAATAGAGGAAGAACTGAACTGCTGAACAAATCATTGTTGCAATATTTTTAGCAAGTGCTTCGTTGCACCACTCAAAGTTTACAAAAACACCTTTAAGTGTTGGGTTAAGCCAAGCTGAGAAGAAAATAAGACCAATTGTGAAAACAATGTAAATTGGAAGAGCAACTGCAACATTTGCGCCTGAATTGAAAGTCTTTTCTTTATTTACAAAGAAAGCAACGATTTGTGCAATAATGTTTGCCACATTACTTACTATAAAATAACCGAGACCGCCAACTGCTACCGGATAAACGAAAACCCACCAGCTGAAATCCTGTGTGTAAAGGTCTTTAATTGCAGGAATAAGCTGAAGTGTGTTGAGAAGTACGAACTGTACAATCATTGCAAGAAGGCTTACAACAATAAATTTAACGAACTGCCAAATTGTAACAAGAACTGAACCTTTTGATTCAGCAGCCTTGTCGATGTCTTTTAAAACTGCCATAATAATTTCTCCTTTTATGTACCAAACTGTAGATAAATCATAGCATAAATGCCATAAATAGTCAATAAAAATATATTCTTCACTTCGCTCAAAAATAGACATAAAATTGATTATTTCATAATTTGAGGCTTATATAAATCAATTCACAATTCGGAATTGTGTGTATGCACCCCAAAAAAATTGACAATTTAGAAAAAAATAAAATAAGAAACAGGGCAAAGAATTTTCTTTGTCCTGTCACTTTATATATGCAGTTTTTGATATAGATTTCAGTCCTCTTTAGCGAATTGTTCCTTGCCCACGTGACACAACGGACACTCAAAATTGTCGGGTAAATCCTCAAATTTTGTACCGGGGGTTATATCCATTTCAGGACAACCCATATCCTCGTCATAAAGCCAACCACAGACCTCACAAACATAAACCATAAAAAACACCTCATTTCAATTTTTTATAGTTTATGCGCAAAATGCACTTATATTCCAAGCTCTGCAGTAATCATATAATGGTCAGAAATGAGTGTTTTAGTTCCTGTTTCATTGATTACATTATAGTTATTCACCGTGAATTTATCATTCACAAAAATAAAATCAATCGGTCTGTCATTTTCGTTAGCATCCCAACTAATATAAGTGGTTAAAGCATCACCATTTTCAATTGTTTTATTTGCGTTAAGAAAGCCTTTATCTTCAAGTGCCTTACAAGATGCACCGTCACTGAACTGATTAAAATCGCCTGTGATAATTATGGGTATTTCGCCGTATTTTGATTTCAGTTCTTCAGATTTTTCTGCAATCAGCACACCGCCAAGGTTTTGTGCTTCAACACTCACATTATCAAGATGAGTATTGAGATGGGCAAAAACATAATTAGTTGCCTTGTTCTTCAAAACAACATATGAGCAAACTCTGTGACATCCCGCACCCTCAAATCTTGATTCTTTTTCCGGTGTCAGCGAAATCCAGAATGTATCACTTTCAAGCAGTTCAAATTTATCTTTAAGATAGAGAATACCGCTCATTTCAGATGTTGATTCTTTATCGTCACCGCCACGTTTCACTCCGTAATATTCATATTGTGGCAACAAAGTCTTCATTCTCTCTACCCAAAAACTATTCATTTCTTGAACACCTAAAACATCGGGCATAATATTATTGATTTGCTGTGCAAAAAGATGTGAACGACGAGTAGTATATGTACCTTTTAAAAGATTTCCCCAAGGGGCTGCAGTATTATAACTTGCCACAAGAAGTTTTTCATTGTTGTTCATTCTCTCGTCTGCCGATTTTATTTCAACCTTTGGTGTCATAGGATAAACGCAGAAAAACGCACCCGTTGCAATAGTCAACGCAGATACCAATGCAACTGAAGAAATTATTATTGCTTTGACTTTTTTATTCATAATATCATATCCTTTCGTATGTTCGATTTATCTCGATGAATTGGGGTTTGCAGAATTGTTTTATATGACACCTCATCCACCGCAAGCGGTCCCCCTTTCCCTCAAGGGGAAGGCAAAATCAAGGCTTCTCCTTGAGGAGAAGCTGTCAG
>JAZNZJ010000073.1:0-10826 GCA_045594885.1 Candidatus Fimenecus sp.
TTCTTTATGCAGATTTCAAAGCCCTTGAGATATATTTCACGAAGTGCTCTTTCAGATACTCTTGAATCATTATGAGTTCTGTTTGTTTCTTGATTATTACAAGCATAATGCTTGGGACAAGCCGACCCTCCACTGCTTTCAATACCCTCAACAGATGCCGCCGCCATAAGTCCTGAAAGCACGGGGTCTTCTGAAAAATACTCAAAGTTTCTACCACAAAGAGGACTGCGATGAATATTCATACCCGGTGCTAAAAGAATGTCGCTACCCTTTTCTTTCATTTCTTTGCTAATAAGTGTATAAACCTCTTTTACAAGGGCAGTGTCAAATGAACAAGCAAATGCTGTGCCGATTGGAATAAGTGAGCAATATGAAAGAAGTCTGATACCCGACGGACCGTCAGTTGTGATTACTGCGGGCACACCCTTATCACGAAGACTTTGTGTAACTCCGCCGATTGCACCTGCATTACCCCTTGCACCGAGAGGTGAATCCATTTTATATGCACCTCTTGAAATTGCTTCAAGCTCATCAAGGTCAAGCTGTGCAACGAAATCGTCCATTGAAACAGTTCCGTCTTTCACGTCTTTTAACTTGTAGCCCTTGTCACCTATCATTGGAATTGGTGCAGGGATTTTATCAAGAATAACCTGACGCAAATCATATTGCCTACAATTCACTTTTTCTTTATTAAGTCCACGTTCTGTATTTATGTAACGTTCAAATTCAACCTGTGGTGCAGATGTCTGTTCAAGTTCTTCAATCTGTACGGTTTCATCTTGATAAAAACTCCATACTTTTTCTGCAGAACGTACATCATTACCCAAATAGAGCGAATATTCGCCCTTTTCCATCACATAAGAATACGCAAATCCGCTCACACCGTTATCGTCATAAGAAGTAAAATATTCTTCGGGAATCTCAATTGTAAGCGTTTCACTCTTGCCACATTCAAGTGTGCCAGTCTTTGCAAAGCCTACAAGTTCTCTTGCGGGATTGCCAAGCTTTCCGCAAGGCTTCTCAACATAGACCTGAACAACCTCTTTACCGCTGAATTCCTTGCCTACATTCTTAACCTTACATTCAACTTTTACACCATTTTCGGTCTTTTTCGCCTTTTTAAACTTGATTTCAAAATCAGTATATGACAAACCGAAACCAAACGGATAAAGCACATCGTCCTTCTCAAAGGTTTCAAACCAACGGTAGCCCACATAAATATCTTCTTTGTATTCGTTGTATTCAATCTTACCGAAGCAATCCGCTGATGGATAATCGTCATATTCCTCTGCGATTGTGTCAGAAAGTTTACCGCTTGGGCTTACTTTACCGCAAAGCAGGTCTGCAATTGCGTTTCCGCTTTCCATACCGCCCTGCCAAACTATCATAACTGCACCGATTTTGTCGCCGTATTCTTCAAGCCATTCCATATCGATAATGCTACCGATATTGAGAAGTACTGTCACGCTGTCAAAATGCTCAGTAATCAAATCAAGACTTGCTTTTTCATTATCTGTGAGATAATAACTGCCCTTTTCAAGTGCATTTTCACGGTCTTCACCCGATGAACGACCAATAATATAAACCGCACTATCGCTCTTCTTTGATGCATCCTTTACAAGCTCTTCAGTAAGAGGCATATCGGGATAATAACGTGGCCAATGTCCCCAAAAGCCGTGGTCAATGGGGTTTTCGTCATTCCACTTTTTATAAATTTCAGCAAGTTCAGTATTAAGGGACAATTTTTCGCAATTATTTATACCCTCAACAAGATTTACACCATAGGGCTTTTTAACGTCACCGCCCGAGCCGTAGCCTGTATAGAACCATTCATATTGACCTCTGCCGAATACTGAAAGCACCGCACCATCCTTATATGGTAATACTCCTTTATTTTTAAGAAGAACCGCAGTATCTGCCGCCGCACGACGTAAAAGTTGTGGCATACCGTCAGTTATTGTAACCTCACCGAGTGCCGCTTGAGCCTCTTCTTGTGAAACTCCGCTTACAAGTTGTGTACCAAAGTTCACTACCTTTGACACAAGCTTTTTAAATATTGACATAACCAAATCTCCTTTTTCAAGTTATAACAATAAAATTATAGCATAGAGAAAAATAAATATCAACATAAATACGACACAAAGCGGAGTGACCGAAGCCACCCCGCTCTATGTTAGGAAGTGAATATATAAAAGAAAGGAGTCAAAAAAACAACAAAAAATTACAACAACATACAAAACACTTCGCACTTCCCTTTCGAAGTGATTTTATTATACATCATTTATAATCACTTCTGCATATACCCCCTGTTTTTTCACACAAGTGCGAAAAACACTTCAATGTATCGGCAGATTATATATTAGGGTTAACCGATGAATAAATATATTTTTGATTTTTTCGGGTAGGCACGGAGACCTGCCCCTACAAACAAACCTTTAATGGTATAAATAAAAGCAACGGCGAGAGAAAATTCTCTCGCCGTTCATTTTGCACTTTGCGTTTTACATTTTGCACTTATAACATATATAAACCTGACTTTTTCATAGCCTTTGTCAAAGTTCTCTGTGCAAATCGACTTGCCTTTTCTGCACCATTCTTTGCACATTCGTTAAGATATGCCTTATCATTTACAAGACGGTTGAATTCTGCCTTGAATGGACGCAATTCCTCAACAACTGCCTCTGCAACTGCGGATTTGAAATCGCCGTAGCCCTTGCCGTCGAAATCCTTTTCAATCTGTTCATATGAAAGCCCTGTACAGCAAGAATAAATACCCATAAGGTTGTTAATTCCCTCTTTGCCCTCTGCATAGCGAACTTTTGCTTCGCTGTCAGTAACCGCACTCTTGATTTTCTTAACAATCACATTGTCATCATCAAGCATTGAAATGTAACTCTTTGGATTAGGGTCGGACTTACTCATTTTTGCCATTGGGTCTTGAAGTGACATTACCTTTGCACCAACCTTGCCAATAAATGGTTCTGGCATTGTGAAGGTCTTACCGTAAACTGTGTTGAAACGGTCTGCAATATCACGTGCAATTTCAAGGTGCTGTTTCTGGTCAGCACCAATCGGCACGTAGTCCGCTTGATATAAAAGAATATCTGCCGCCATAAGAATAGGATATGTAAACAAGCCTACATTGACATTTTCGGGGTGTTTTTCGCTCTTATCCTTAAACTGTGTCATTCTTGCCGCCTCACCGAATTGTGTGCAACAATTGAGAAGCCATGCAAGTTGTGCGTGCTGTGGCACATGGCTTTGAATAAATACTATACTTTCTTCAGGGTCAAGACCAAGAGCCAAAAGAATTGCATATAACTCCATTGTGTTTTTACGAAGTGTTGCGGGCTCGGGACGTACTGTAAGAGAATGCAAATCTGCAACCGCATAAAGACAATTGTAGTCATCCTTCATATTTTTCCAGTTTTTTAGTGCACCAAGATAATTGCCCAAAGTTGGTGTACCTGTGGGCTGAATTGCACTTAAAACTATCTTTTTCTTTTCAACGGTGTTTTCCATATGTATCACCTTTTCGCTAAAATTTGTATCCTATATATTAAACTATTTTTATTAAATTTTGTCAATATTAAATGCCATAAAAGGTGGGGCGGACACAAAGTGATATGTGTCAGATAAATGGGGTTTGTGCCTATTCGTATCATTCTGAGCGAAGCGACTGCATAGTGGCAGGCTTCCACGCCTGCAGTGTCATTCTGAGCGAAGCGAAGAATCTCCCACCCCCTCAAACAAGAGATTCTTCGTCACTTCGTTCCTCAGAATGACAATACTTGCAGGTCGTATTTGTGGTAGGCTTATGTCTTGACCTCGCCGCAACTTTGCATTACTGTTTTTCCTGACCCGTGTATGCGGCAACAAGCACTTTGAGTTGTTCAACAGTGTCAAATTGTGCACCCGATTCAACAATTGCACTTCTTATTGAAATTGGAAGAGAGTCAAAATATGCCTTTACATCTAAATTATTGTTCATAAAAAATCACCTCGGTAATATTTTACCAAGGTGAAGCTTTTTTATTCATTATAAAACCTTTGACAAGAAATCTTTAAGTCTTGGGTTTTGAGGATTTGTAAAGAATTCTTCGGGAGTATTTTCTTCAATGATTTTACCCTCGTCCATAAAGATAACTCTTGTACCAACCTCACGTGCAAAGCCCATTTCGTGAGTAACAACAACCATTGTCATACCCTCACGTGCAAGGTTTTTCATAACGTCCAATACTTCGCCGACCATTTCGGGGTCAAGGGCACTTGTAGGCTCGTCAAAAAGCATAACTTCGGGTTCCATGCAAAGTGCACGAACAATGGCAACACGTTGTTTCTGTCCGCCTGAAAGCTGACTGGGATACGCTTCTGCTCTATCTTCAAGACCTACACGGTCAAGAAGTTCAAGTGCCTGCTTTTCAGCCTCATTTTTATCCTTTTTCAAAAGTGTTTCGGGTGCTTTTGTCATATTTTTAAGCACGTTCATATTTGGGAACAAATTAAAGTGCTGAAACACCATTCCCATTCTTTGACGATGAGTGTTAATATTTGTCTTTTTAGCGGTAATATCAACACCGTCAAAATAAATTTTACCCGAGGTAGGAATTTCAAGAAGATTGAGTGAACGAAGAAATGTTGATTTACCCGAACCCGATGGACCGACAATTACAACAACCTCGCCTTTTTTAATTTCACAGTTAATGCCGTCAAGTGCCTTGACCACACCGCCGGTGTAGTGTTTTTTGAGGTTTTCAACTTTAATAAGTACATTATCTGTCACTCTTACGCAACCTCCTCTCAAGAATACCAACAAGCCATGAAAGAATCATAACGAGAACAAGATAAATCGCCGCAACTGTAAGAAGCGGAATGAAATATTCGAAAGTTCTACCCGCAATTGTGTTACCCGCTTTTGTAAGGTCGATAACACCTACATAACCTGCAACGGAAGTTTCTTTTAAAAGTGCTATAAACTCATTACAGAGTGTGGGAAGTACTGCCTTAAACATTTGGGGAATAACGATAAATCGCATTGTCTGGAAATAGTTAAAGCCAAGACTACGTCCCGCTTCAAACTGACCGTGGTCAACTGACATAATACCCGCACGGAAAATTTCGGCAACATAAGCACCCGAATTTATACCGAAGGCAAAAATTGCAACAAAAACACCATTATCAGCAGATGCAAAAATAACAAAATATGAAATCATCAACTGAACAACAACAGGAGTACCTCGGGTAACAGTCAAATAGAATTTACAGATTCCATTTAAAACTGCAAGTATATAATAACCAACTCCGCCACGAAGTTTCATTGACTCTCTGTTCTTATCAAAGGATGTACGGATTGCCGCAACAATAATACCGAGAACAATACCGATTGCCAATGCACCAAATGTTATGATAAAAGTATTTTGAAGACCAGTAATGATAAATTTATAACGGTCACCATCAATGATAACTCTTTGAAACTCCGCAACAAGTTCCATTAAAGCACCAATAATATGGTCAAGCATAAATTCTCTCCTTTCGTAAACTGCAAAAATTCAGGGTGGAAATGTCCCACCCTGAACAAAAATTTATAAATACGAATTATTCTGCTGAAAGCTTGTATGGGTCAAGGTCTTTAATAGTTTGAATTTTGCTATCCTCTGAAACGATAACAACCTGAACACCCTTTGCGTATGAGTCTGAGAAATCAACACTTTCAAGTCTTTCATCAGTAACTGTCATACCAGCCATACCCATTGAGTATATACCGGACTGAACACCTGGAATGATTGAGTCAAATGCAACGTTTTCAATAACAAGGTCATAACCGAGCTTGTCAGCGATAATCTTTGCAACTTCAACGTCGATACCATAATACATATCACCGTCAATGTACTCATATGGTGGGAATTCAGCATTTGTTGCCATAACAAGATTTGGCTTATCTGTATCTTCTGCTTTTACAGGAACACCAACAAGTGCTTCACCTGAATCATTGATATATTTGTCAACAATCTTCTTAACTGAACCATCATCGATAAGACCTTTAAGTGCTCCATTAACTGCATCTTTAAGCTCTGTATTGCCTTTTTGGAAGCATATAGCATAATCTTCTTCTGCATATGCAGTTTCAAGAATTTTAAGACCTTCGTTAGCTGCTACATAAGCCTTTGCTGGTTCATTGTCAATAAGCACACAATCAACCTTGCCGTTTTTAAGAGCTTCAACTGCTACCGCACCATTATCATAAGGAACTGCTACCTCTTCACCGAAGTCCCAAGATGTGTAAAGGTGACCTGTTGTGTTTGTCTGAACACCAACTTTAAGTACATCTGCATCTTTATTACCACCACAAGCTGCGAATGAACTTACGATAAGTACAAGAGCGAAAACTACTGAAAGAACTTTAATCATTTTTTTCATTTTAAATCTACTCCTTTAAGTGATTTGAATTTTTATGAGGTGATTATACAACATTATTCAAAAATGTCAAGTATTTATACATAAAAATTTCAAAAATACGTAAAAATACAGTGAATTTATGTATTTTTATACATTCATCCACTGTATATACATATTATTTATTCTTTTTGAATATAACTAATTTACTGAAAATATAGTTTGAAATCACAATAAAAATCTGTGCGAAGGTTTTGACTCCCAATTCACCTATGGGAATAACCGCATCTGTAAAAGTGGGATTCCACACAAATCGGTCTGCATGGGCTAAATCTATAAAAATGTATGAAAGCAACAATTCAAGCCCATAAGAGAAAACACGTGCACCCACAAAAAGCCCGAATTCCTTTAAAGCCTCTCTACCCTTTACCTTACTGTTGAATACAAAAATTTTGTTGGTCACATAGGCAAAGACAACTGCTCCCGCCCAAGCAAGACTCAAAGCGAGATAATAGTTCACATTAAAAACTCTTAACCCAAAATGAATAATGTAATTCACAAGAGTTGTTAATGCACCGAATACAATATATATAATTATTTCACGGTATTTTTCAAGAAGCTTTTTCATAACATTATCCTTTGATTTGATGATGTTATTTTAACACAATAAAATGAAAATAGCAAATTAAAGTAATGGCGGGGATAACCCCCGCCAAGTTTAAATTTTTATATTAATATAAATACAAGAACTATTATAATCACCAAAATCAAAATTCCAAGCCAGATTTTGAAAATGTTATCATTACTGAAGAAATCACTTTCTTCTTCGGCGATATCTTCGTTTTGATTGGTGTCTTCTTGAGTTATGCCATCATCATTATCTTCTATTGTTGATGAGTCCTGCTTATTGTCATCTTTATTACTATTTTGTGAATTGTTTGGTTTATCTTGAGGTTTATTTTGATTTCCCTGATTATCGTTTTGAGTACCCTGATTGCCACTCGGTTTATCGCTTGGAGTTTTATCAGTATTATCCGTATCAGTTCCGTCAGGTGAAGCATCACCATCAGCATTATCGTTTTCATTGACAAAAGCATTTGAATTCATCTTCATCTTGCAAATGTCATATACGCACAATCTCATTGCGTTACCCATACCAATTGGGTCATTCTGATATGCTGTTTTGAGAGCATCTTTTGTCTGCGGTGCTGAAACAACATAGAGCATTGTAAGAATACCGCTGTTTCTCGCATATACTGCAAGAGCAGGGTCAAGATAACCATTACCTGTCAGGTCAATACTTGCATCGGTAATAACGAAACCGTCAAAGCCCCATTCAGTTCTTAAAAGGTCGGTTACAAGAGCCTTTGAGCCACCGCACCATTGATTGCCCAATCTGTTGTATGCTGTCATTATTCCGTAAGCCTTACCCTCTTTTACAGAAATCTCAAAAGGCTCAAGATAAAGCTCTCTGAGTGACTGTTCGTTAAGCCAAGTATAAAGACCATTGGATTGTCTGTTAGTTTCTTGGTCATTTGCAACGAAATGCTTAACCGTAACTATAAGTCCCTTTGCCTGCGCACCCTTTGTAACGGCAGCGGACATTTTACCTGAAAGTAACGGGTCTTCTGAAAAATACTCGTTATTTCTTCCACCTAAAGGACTGCGGTGAATGTTACAACCCGGTGCATACCATACGTGAGTACCAAGTTCAATACCTTCTTGACCGATAGCCTCACCAAATTCTTCTGCCAACTCATCATTCCACGTACACGCAATGACCGTAGCAACGGGGAATGCAAGACCTGAATCCGTATAAAGAAGTCCACCGGGGCCCTTTATACATGAAGGACCGTCATTATCAGATGTGGCAGGAATGCCAAGTCTGTCAATAGCGGTTGTTTCGTATCCGCAATCTGCAATAAGGTCAATTTGTTCTTCAATTGTAAGCTGGTCAAGGAATTTATCCCATAATTTTTCATCGTCCGCAACATCGCTGAGGGTTATTACACCATCTTCATACTCAACGCCTGTCTTTGGTGCTTCACCCACTGTCGTTGGGGCAGGTCTTTGGTCACTGTTAAGCACATCTGCCGTTGCCTTGAAATTTGTAGGTGATGTAGGATATGTATTCTCCACATCTGCACGTGACATATACGTCAAATCGCCTTCAGCAAACTGGAAAAGGTTTTTAATTTCATTACCAGAGCTGCTATCTGTTTTATAAACAACAGTTTCGGGCACATTATATGCAAAACTCTTTTCAAAAGTTCTCACATCACGAGCAATATGGATTTTGTATTCTCCCGCTTCAAGCACCCAAGCTTCTTCGTTCTTTGAATCATAAGATGCCATATCCTCTACGGCATAAGAAAGAGTCAAAACTTCACTTTCACCAGGTTCAAGCAATTTTGTTTTGTCATAAGCGGCAAGTTCAATTGCACTCTTTTCAATTCCGCCCTCGTAATATGGTGCTGAAAAATAAATCTGCACAACATCTTTGCCTGCAATATTGCCCGTATTTGTAACTTCAACCTCTATTGTAATGTTTTCTTTGTCGGCCTTATAATCTTTAACATTCCAACTAAAGTCAGTATATGAAAGACCGTAACCGAAAGGATACATTACCTTTTCAGGTGCAAAAGTCTCAAAATATCTGTAACCCACATATATTCCTTCGCTGTAATTTACAAAATATTTAGGTATGCCACTCACACCCGTATATTGATAATTACCAAAGTTCATATTTGACGGGTGGTCTTCTAAATTATAAGCGATTGTATCAACAAGCTTACCCGATGGGTTTATTTCGCCTGAGAGAACCTTGCCCACACTATCAGTTGCAACTTCACCGGGAAGCCACATAATCATAGCTGCTTTTATGCTCTCATAATCCTCTAACCACGACATATCCATTATGTTTGATAAATTGAACACTACAATTACATTTGAAAATGTATTGCAAACCTTATCAAGCATATTTTTTTCTTCTGCAGTAAGCTTTAAATCTTCAACAGCAAGGTCTTTCATTTCAGTACCGACTCTGCCGATAACCACAATTGCTGTGTCTGAGTATTCAACAGCCGAAGTCATAACTGCATCGCTTATATTACTGATTGGCATTTCAGCCTGACCGCCTGAGAAAAATTGCTCAAGCACAGTACCCACATAGTCAAGAAGTCCCCCACTTGATTCTGCGTCTGTATAATCTGCATAAACTCTATAAATGTCGGGATTATACTCAATTCCCGCATTTGTAAGAGCATCATAAAAGCCCACTGCTTTATCTGCACGCACAGCACCTGAACCTGCCGCACCTGCAAAAGCAAGTGAACAGGAGCCCGCACCGAAAACATTTACTTTTTTATCTTTTAAGGGAAGTACATCATCTTCGTTTTCAAGAAGAACAATACCCTCCGCCTCTATCTGTTTTGCGATTTCAATTGATTTTTCTGTTGTTTCCGGCGAAATTTTGGTATCGGTTGAGAAAATCATACCGCCACTTGCAAAACAACTCATAGGTACTGATACTGCAATTACAATCGCAAGTAAAATTGAGATTATCATTTTATAATATTTCTTTCTGTTTTTCATGTCAATCATCCCTCCACACATCAAAAATTAACATTATTAACTATTATACTAGCATACTGTTTAAACATATTCAATAAAAATTATTAGTTTTCTTGCGTTTTTATATGAAAAATCACAATATGTTTGTAGTGGTTGTAACATAATCAACAGTGGACAGGAAAAACGTTTGCTATTTATTAAAAATCCGTTTCAAATAAAACAAAGTGGAATTTCACCACAAAACGATGTTGTGTCCTGAAATCAACTCCTTGGGTGAATTATAGCATAAAAGCGAAAAAGGGGCAATAATTATTCATTATTCATCAGCGTAAGCGACTTCAATATTCATTATTCATTTGAAAATCCGTTCACTCTTAATGAATAATGAATGATGAAAAAATGAATAGTGAATAATACAAACAAAAATCCGCCCTCTTACGAGAACGGATTTTCGTTTGTCATTCGTGTCCGAAAAAGAACTGGTTGAAAACCGAGGATTTTATAGCTATAATAACTTCTTATCGGTTGGATGTTCTTGCAACCAATTCTCTAACCAAATTTTATTACCATACCCATCAACAGAATTCTTCTTGCTTGCTTTATAAATAATATTCAAAGCCTCTTTCCGAATATCATCTTCAAATTGCATAACCTCTAAAATATGATGAGCAACCCAAATTCTAACATCATCATTGTCGTGCGTTAAAAGTTTTGAAAATTCAAATTTTTGTTCGGGAGAATTTTCATGAATTTGTAAAGCGATACTTCTCATTCTGGTTGCATATCTATTATGTTTTGCAACTGACTTTTTGTCACCATAGGTTTCTTTTGTTTCGTTAGCAATCCACAATGTTTTTTCC
>JAZNZJ010000074.1:0-2514 GCA_045594885.1 Candidatus Fimenecus sp.
CTTTCAAACGCTTTATGTCGTTATGGTATCGGTTATAATTTGTGCCACTTCCGCACTCTTTTCTGTCTGGAAATAGTGGGAGTCAGTATCAACATAATGCACCTTGTTGAATTTCAATGCAAGTGATTTCCATAATTTTTCGGCATCTTTATAATTCTTTGTAAATATATCAGTCTTACTGATTATTACAGAAGTTTTTGCTTTGATTGGTCTTGCCCACTTATAGAAATACTCTGTTAAAAAGTCAGTATCTTTACGGAATTTTTCAACCATACTGTATTTGCTTTCTACAGATAATTTATCTATAGGTGCTCCCGCTTTAATCAGTTTACGCTGAATGGACCATTTTAATGTGTAATTCCAACCGTTGTGCTTGAATGGTTTTGCAGGTGGAATAAATCCGCCTGTAATATAGTTAGAAACATTTACACCTTCTGCCTCAAGAATATTGATGAGCTGTAATGCAACGGCAGCACCCGCACAGTGAGAATAAATGTTAATCTCTTTTGATTTGGCAAGTTTAGAAATTGTATCTGCTACAATCTTGCACTCGTCATATGAATGAAGATAATCAACATAGTAAACTGATAATTCAGGCATTGTTATTGCCAACTCTCTTGTAAGTGCAGCAAATGCAGACGCATCACCACCGGCATAAGGCGCTAAAATTAAGGCTTTTGTTGAGAGCGGGACATTTCTTAAAATATGGAACCCGTCACTCTCTTCAACAATGTCATTTTCAATCAGCTTTGCCAATTTTTCAGGTGTTGGATTTGCAATAAATTCAGCGGCTGAAATGTTTTTCAACTGGTCTTCTGAAAGAATCAAAATCATATCAAGGCTTGTGCCACCTAAATTAAAGAAATTCTCATTTCTACCCACTGAATCAATGCAGAGAATGTTTTGGAATATCTCGCAAAGCATCTTTTCGGTGTCGGTAACGGGCTCTTCTTTAATTACGGCATTATCAAATATAACCTCAATATTTTTAAGTGCCTTTCGGTCAAGTTTACCACTTTGATTGAGAGGCATTTTTTCAAGGAATACGAATTTGCTCGGAATCATATATTGTGGCAATTTGTCTTCACAATGTTTTATTATCTCATTAGTTAAGTTTTCGTCACCACAACAGAAAGCAACAAGTACGTCTTGCCCGTTATTCTGTTTAATAATAACCGCAACAGACTCAATACCCTTAATTTCACTTACTACTTTTTCAATTTCACCAAGTTCAACACGTTGACCGTTGAGCTTAATTTGACCGTCCATTCTACCCACATAGCAGATTTGACCGTCTTCTCGCCAATATGCCAAGTCACCTGTTTTGTAGAGTTTGCCTTTACCGAATGGGTTGTCAATAAACTTCTCATTTGTGAGTTCAGGGTTGTTGAGATAACCTTGTCCCACGTTTACACCTGCAATACAAAGTTCACCAATTACACCTATTGGTGTAAGATTTAAGTATTTATCTACAATATGAAGCTGTGTATTGTAGATTGGTTTACCAATCGGCACGGGGTCAATGTCTTTTGGTACGCAGGGGTAATAGCTTACGTCAACTGCACATTCTGTCGGTCCGTAAAGGTTATGAAGCTGTACCTTGTTGTAGTCATAGATATTGTAAAATCTGTTAATATGCTTTGCTGTTAATGCTTCACCTGACAAGAACACATATTTAACAGAATTGAATTTGCTTTGTTCTTCCTTATTGTTTTCAAGATATGTTAAGAACAAATCAAATACTGACGGAACAAAGTGTAAATGAGTAACCTTGTTCTTTTCTGTTTCATTGAGTATTTTTGCAGGTAAGAAATGTTCATCGGGTTTTGATGCACAAAGTGTTCTTCCTGTAATACCCCACCAGAATAACTCCCATACAGACACGTCAAAGGTGTATGGTGTCTTTTGAAGTATTACATCATTTTCTTCTAATGGATAGAAATTATGCATCCAAAGTATTCTGTTAATTGCAGACCTATGACTTATCTTTGCACCCTTTGGATTACCCGTACTACCCGATGTATAGATTACATAAGCAGTATCATCGGGTGTTGCAAGTATTTCTGTTTTTTCATATTCTTCATTTGAGTGAAGAACAGCAGTAGCATCAATACAAGGTGTGTTTCCTGCAAGGTGGCAGAATTTATCCTGTGTGATTACTGCTTTTGCATTTGAGTTAGAAAGAATGTAGTCAATTCTGTCCTGGGGATAATTAGGGTCAATAGGCAAGTATGCATTACCGCCACGGATAATACCATATACCGCACCGTACATCTCAAATGAACGTTCACAGATTACTGCAATTACAGACTTTTCATTGTCAGTAATACTTCTTACCTTACTGTCAATTCTTTCTGCATATGCTTTGAAATCAGCAAATGTGATTTCTTCATCATTTGCTATGATACATACTTTTTCTCTGTTTTCTTCGCTCTTTTCTTCGAAGAGTGAGTAGAGTGTTGTGTTTTCTTCTATGTCGTATGTATAGTCCGTATTGTTAAAGTCTTTGAGAAG
>JAZNZJ010000075.1:0-78573 GCA_045594885.1 Candidatus Fimenecus sp.
AACACCTTGACTTTGACATTACGTCATAGTATATAATTCTTTTTGGGTGATAAAATTGAAGATGCAGATTAAAGAGTTTGCCGAGCTAACAGGTGTAAGTGTGCGTACACTCCATTATTATGATGAAATAGGGTTGCTTAAGCCTGCGTGTGTTGATGAACATACAGGATATCGCTTCTATGATGAAAATTCAATTATTCGTATGCAAGAGATTCTCTTTTACCGTGAACTTGATTTTCCGTTAAAAAGCATTGGTGAGTTTTTATCTTCTACGAATTATGATAAAGAAAAGGCACTTTTTGAGCAGAAAAAACTTCTTATTCTCAAAAAAGAACGATTAGAAAAATTGATTTCTGCCATTGACGATGCTATGAAAGGGGAAAATGTTGTGAGTGTTTTTGATAATAGCAAATTTGAAAAGCACAAGGCTGAAGTAAAAGAAAGATGGGGCACAACTAATGCCTATAAAGAATATACAGAAAAGACAAAAGATTACTCAAGAGATAAGTGGGACAATCTTGTGGGGGGAATGGATGACATTCTCAAAGAATTTTCTGTGTGCATGAAAAATGGTGAAAATGCTGATTCGCCAGAAGCACAAAGCCTTGTGAAAAAACTGCAGAGTTTTATTACAGAAAACTATTACACTTGTACAGATGAAATTCTTGCAGGGCTTGGTCAAATGTATGTGCTTGACGAAAGATTTACAAATAATATTGATAAGCACGGCAAAGGCACAGCAGATTTTATTAGTAAAGCAATTAACTTGTATGCTAAATCGAAAAAATAAGGTAGGGCGGACAAAATCTAAATTATCAAACTCTTTCCGCTCGCTCTATGAGGAAGAAAACCGAACAATTACGACAACCCCGAATTGTAAACCAAGAATAAAAACCGTACAAATCGCTAATTCAAGGATTTGTACGGTTTTATTATTTTGTTACATTAATATTAAGCAGTTCATCGGAACTGACATTATAAAACTCGCAAAGCTTAACAAAATCCTCAATGGCGAGTTTTGCACGTCGTTTTTCAATATGGTCATAGCCCTGTTGAGATTTGTTTATTACTTTTCCCACTTCTTTTTGTGAAAGGTCGTTATCTATTCTTAAAGCGATTAATTTATCAAGATAATCCATTATTTTCACCTCAATGTAAATCATACAATACTCCGATTTTGAGTATTGACAACAACTCAAAGATTGAGTATAATTGAAATTGTAAATTATTATTTAGAAATTTATTTTCTTGACAATGTATAACACTTAATATATTATTGATTTATAGGGAAATACGAGGAGGATAAGGTTATGGCAAACTTTTTTAACAAAGCAAATAATGCTTCAATGTCACAACGGGAAATTTTAGAAGCTAAATACAAAAGCAGTGTTTCAAATTTGTTGCTTGTTATTATTATGAGTGCAGTAAATATGGTATTGCTTCTTGCTAATTCAAATACATATTTTTTGTTTTCTGCATTTATTCCATATGTGATGGTAGATTACGGAATGTACATTTGCGGAATGTACCCTGCCGAATATTATTATGATGTGCAAGATATGGTGTTTGCAGATAAATCTGTTTTTGCCTTGGTAGTCATAATTGCAGTGGTGATTGTTCTTTTATATCTTCTCTGCTGGTTCTTTGCTAAAAAGAAAAAGGTTGGTTGGCTTGTTTTTGCATTGGTATTGTTTGCAATTGACACCTTATCAATGTTTGCACTTACGGGATTTTCAACAGATTCAATAATTGATATTGTTTTTCATTTTTGGGTAGTTTTTTATTTGATTAATGGTATAGTAACGTATTCTAAATTAAAGAAATTGCCAATAGAAGAAATGAGTTTTGTTGCAGAGGGCGAAGTGGAAGAAACAGTAGTACCGTATCAAGAAAGTAGTATTTTAAGAATGGCTGACAATGATGTGAAATTTAGAGTGCTTGTCGAGGCAGAGGCAGAAGGCCATCATATTGTTTTCAGAAGAGTTAAAAAGGTAAATGAATTGGTTGTTGACGGCAGAGTTTATGATGAGTATGAGGCATTAGTAGAGTTTCAACATAAGCTTTCTGCCTATGTGGGTGGGCATAAAATCGAGGCAGAATATGACGGTGTTTCAAGTTCTTTGATTTATGTTGATGACAAAGTTGTTGCAAAGAAGTTAAGAATATACTAATTGGAAAATTAAAAAAATAGGGGGATTAGTTATGAAAAAGGTAGTATCACTTGTGATAGCAGTATTATTAATGACAATGCTTTTTGCCATTAGCAATATTTCGTCATTTGCTTTGACATCGGGCGGCTTTGAGTATGAGATTATATCAGAAGAAGATATGACTTGCAAAATCACCAAAAACACAAACAGAAACTCAAAAATTGTTATACCGGAAAAAATTGATGGCTATACAGTAGTTGAAATAGGAAAACAGGCATTTAAGCATGAATCCATTCCTGGTGATACAATTAGCGTAAAAGAATTAAGATTTGGTGCGAGTATCAAGACGATTGGCGAAAAAGCCTTTGAGTTATGCTTAGACCTTGAAAAAGTCTACTATGATGGTACTATTGAGGACTGGTGTGAGATTGATTTTGGAGATGGAGAAGCTAATCCGTTGTTTTTTGCAGGAGAATTTTATATCAATGAAGAATTAGTTAAAGATATTAATTTCTCCGACAATGTGGAAGAAATAAAAGATTTTGCTTTTTATGGATATGAAGGGCTTGAAAATGTCTCTTTTTCCGATTCATTAAAAGTAATAGGAGTAGGTGCGTTTGGTTGGTGTAAAAATTTAAAAAGTGCACCACTTCCTAATTCTGTAACAACAGTTGGTAACAAAGCCTTTTATTCATGCGGTCTCTCGGAGGTGGTTGTTCCTGGCAGTGTGAACACAGTTGGTAATTTTGCATTTTCCAGAAATGAATATAGTCTATTAAAGGTTGAAATTTGTGAAGGCGTTGAAAATATTGGAAAAGAAGCATTTTCTGATAACCGAAATTTAAAAGTTGTTGACTTGCCAGAAAGCTTAATGACTATAGGTGAAGGAGCTTTTGAATATTGTGAAAGTCTCCAGAAGATAGTTATTAGCGACAATGTCACAAAAATCAACAATAACACTTTTTCTAGATGTAAAAACTTAAAAGAAGTTAAGCTGGGTAAAAATGTTTGGTTTATCGGGAATGATGCATTTAACAATTGTACAAAACTTGAGATAATAAATTTACCAGAAAAGATTACATCAATTGGTTCTTATGCTTTTTACCGAGCAGCAAATCTTAAAAGTATTGTATTTCCTAAAGATGTAAATCATATTGGTTATTCAGCATTTGAAGAGTGTACCAGACTTGAAACTGTAATATTTACAGGGAATATGATATATAAGATAGAGAATACTGTATTTAAATTAGCTGGAATCAAAACACTAGTGTTTCCTTCATGTGTAAGGGAAATTGGTAACAGTTCATTTTATTTACTCAACTTATGTGATGTATATTTTGCAGGTAGTGAAGACCAATGGAGTGCAATTATAATTGGAACTAATAACTCAGCGTTGGAATCCGCTAATCTCCATTTTAATGTAGATTCAGATGCTTGGGAAACTCATTGGCCCGATTATGTAACAACAACAGAATCAACATGTACAGTTGATGGAATGGCAGAAAGCACTTGCGACTGTGGACATGTAAAAACACAGGTTATCGAGGCTCTCGGTCATGATTTTGAAACTGAATTTACAGTTGACGAAGACCCAACATATGATACTGATGGTACAAAGTCACGCCACTGCGTACATGGTGATGCTAAGATTGATGAAACATTTATACCAAAGCTCTCAATATTGGCTAACAAATATACAGGCTTCTATAAGGCAAAAGGATTCTGGTATTATTTTAACAAGGGTCAAATGGTGTTTAATTCTTGGAAGAAAGATAGTGTTAGTTGGTGTTACTTAGGTGCTGACGGCAAGATGGCTACCAATAAATGGGTAAAAGATAGTGTTAGTTGGTGTTATGTCGGTGCTAACGGTTATTGCGTAACTAACAAGTGGATGAAAGACAGCAAAGACTGGTGTTATCTTGGCCGTGACGGCAGAATGGTAACAAATAAATGGGTTAAAGACAGCAAAGGCTGGTGCTATTTAGGCTCTAATGGTTATTGTTTAAGAAGCAAATGGGCAAAAGACAGTAAAGGCTGGTGCTATCTTGGCCACGATGGCAGAATGGTTTATAATGAATGGGTATCAGACAGTGTGGGCATGTGCTACATTGGTGAAGACGGATATTGTGTGGTAAGCAGTTTTATATTTAACGATTATGGTGTTCGTTATGTTGATGAAAATGGCAGAATGGTAAAAAATAGATGGGTGATAATAGAAGACGTCTATTTCTTCGCTGGTGAAGATGGATACTTTGTGGCAGACAGTTTTGTAATTGACGACTATGGTGTACGCTATGTTGATGAAAATGGTATGATGGTTACTGATGAGTGGATTGAGTTTGAAGGTGAAAGCTTTTATGCGGGCTCAGATGGATACTTGACCTATTACGAGCAATAAATTTATTACGGATGCATCATTTTTGATGCATCCGATTTTTGTTGTATTTTTTATGTCTTTATGTTAAAATCTTGTTGGGTGATTTGAATGGATAAAAAAGTTTATAACAGAGGAAAAATAGGTCAGTATTGGTATAACTTTACCGAGCTATTAGTTTATGCCTTAACGGTGCGTCCTTGTCCCGAGGAATTAGAGTATAATATAACTTCTTATGGTGATGGAAAACAAAATAAAATTTATACATATTGCCGTAAGGATTTAAAAAATGAGAAAAAGCCACTATTTATCTATATTCACGGTGGTGGCTTTATTTCCGGCGTTACACCAATGCGTAACCGATATGTTTCAGAGTGGGCAAAAAAAGGATTTTACTGTGCGTCAATCGGTTATTCATATGCGCCTCAAGAGATTTTTCCCACACAAATTCACGAGATTTTTAAGGCTCTTGACCAGATTTTAGACAGTGCCGAAGAATATAATTTTGACCCTGAAAATGTTGTAATTGCAGGTGAAAGTGCGGGTGGATATTATATTTCTTATGTGGCATCCTGCCTTAATGACAGGTCAATTCTTGAAGCCTTGGGAATTGAATTCAAAAATGCCGACAAAATAAAAATCAAGGCACTTGTGTCATTGAGCGGTTGTTTTGACTTGCAGAGAATTACAGATGTGAGTAAAAGCCAATCGGAATATCCCGACATTAAAATGATGGCATCTACTTTTGTTGGTAAAAGCTTTGCTGAAACAGTTGAATTTTTGAAAACTGATGAAGCAAAGTATTATTCACCCAAATTCACAGCGGATTTTCCGCCTACTTTTGCGGTGTGGGCAACAAATGACAAATTGCGTTATGAAACCTTTGATTTGTGTGAAGATTTAGACAAGTTAGGTGTACCGAATAAGCAGTATAAGGCGGACGGAATAATCGGCAATCACGCATGGTCGGTAATGCCAATCTTTAAAAAGAGTATGGCTTGTCTTGAAGAAGCATATGAATTTGTAAAAGAGTATATAGAGAAGTAAATAATAGAAGAGGTCATTCTGAGTGAAACGAAGAATCTCAACTGCTTTAGAGAGATTTTTCACAACGTTCAGAATGACATTGCTTTTCATAAGGATTTTTTCTTTGTTTTGGTAAATACTAAAATTACTAAAAGCAAAAGGAGTGTTCTTATGATTGAACAAGATACAATTAAATTATTGCGTGAATGTGATGCGGGAGTTAAAATGGGCGTTTCGTCAATTGACGATGTGTTGGGTTATGTGAAGTCCGAAAAGTTAAAAAAAGACCTTACCGACAATCGTGAAGAGCATTGCAAACTTGATAAGGAGTTGCAGGTGCTTCTTGACCAATACCGTGACGACGGTAAAGACCCCAATCCAATGGCAAAGGGTATGTCGTGGATGAAAACCAATATGAAGCTTGTAATGAATGAGTCGGACAATACAATCGCCGATTTGATTACCGACGGGTGTAATATGGGTGTGAAATCCCTTAATAAATACCTTAATCAATATTCCGCAGCGGACGAAAAATCAAAGGATATATGCAAAAGACTTATCAATCTTGAAGAAGATTTGATTATTCAGATGCGACAGTTTTTGTAAAGAACGAGCAGGAGGACTACTCCTGCTTTTCTTGTATTGTAAAGAATTTTGTGATATAATTTGAAAAAATTCAGGTAGGAAAATAAATGAAGTTCAGAAAAATTAAAGAGTTTTTGTTATGGCTTGTGCTCACAAAACATTGTCCTTATTGTGATAAACTCATAAATAAAAACGAAGAGCTATGTTCAAGTTGCAAAGAAAATCTGCCGAAAATAACTGAAGAAACCTGTAAATTCTGTGGGGCGGAGAAAAAACGATGTGCTTGTAAAAAACACAGAATGGGTTATGACGGAATTACTTCACCTTTTTATTATGAGGGAGGAATAAAAGAGTGCATTCACAAGTTCAAATTCAGCGGTAAAGATTATTTGGGCACAATATTAGCAGAAGCTATGGCAGTAAAAGTGATAACTGACTTCAAAGATATTAATTTTGATTTTGTCAGTTTTGTTCCATTTTCAAAAATTCAGAAATTGAGAAGAACTTACAATCCCAGCGAAATTCTTGCAGAAAAGCTTTCGTCAGAATTACATATTCCTCTTAAAAATGTGTTAGTGAAACTCTTTGACACAAGCACACAGCATAATATGAGAGTGAAGAATCGTTCGGGTAATGTTTTTGGCATTTATGATGTTGATGAGAGAGTGAATGTGCAGGGTAAAACAATTCTGCTTGTTGATGACATTAAAACCACGGGTGCAACACTTAACGAGTGTGCGTGGATATTGAAAATAAGGGGCGCAGAAAATGTATATTGCGTTACAGCGGCACTCACAGGCAAAGAAAAATATGTTAACAGAGAATAATTTTTGTGGCGGAGATTTTCTTCGCCTCTTTTTTATTTATGAATAATTTGTCATTTTTGTTAAAATTACAAATCATTACAATGAGTATTATCTATTGATTTTGCATAATAAATGTGTTAAAATATGAAAAATATGGTATGATGTTTGAATTGTGGGTATCTGTGACTATTTTTCGTTGCAGTTGATTTTGCAGGTGGTTTTGTTATGAATAATACATACACAAAAACAGAAAATATTATGACTGAAAAACCACTGGTTTCTGTATGCTGTCTTGCGTACAATCACGAAAAAATAATTGCCCGTACAATTGAGGGTATTGTTTCTCAAAAAACAGATTTTCCCTTTGAATTGATTATTCATGAAGATGCCTCGCCCGACGGTACGGCAAGGGTAATCAAAGAGTATGCCGAGAAATACCCCCATATTATTCGTCCTATTTTTCAAACGGAAAACCAGTTCTTCAAATGCAATCTGGCGCAGACCTTTATGGAACCACAAATTCGTGGAAAATATATTGCAATCTGTGAGGGTGACGATTATTGGACTGACCCTGAAAAATTGCAGATGCAGGTGGATTATATGGAAAAAAATCCAAACTGCACAATGTGTTTTCACGGGGTTGAGCAGTTAGAGCCTGATGGTAAGGTTACAGTTTATCGCCCTCTTAAAGACTCTCAAATTGTTCCCACAGAGTTAATTATTAAACGTGGCGGAATGTTCTGTCCGTCAGTATCATTGATGTTCCGTGCAGATGCTATGTGTGATTGGCCTGAATTCCGCAGAGTCGCAGATGTTTATGATTATCCGTCACAGGTGTTGGCGGCGGTTAAGGGTGAAAGCTATTATATTGACAGAATAATGGGTGTTTACCGATTTGCTTCAGAGGGTTCGTGGACAGAACAGCATTCAAAGGAAACCGATTATAAGCACATAAACAATGAAACCCAATGGCTTGAATTGTTTAATGAATATACCAATAAAAAATATCAGCCCGAGATTGATTATCATATGGCTCATCTCTGGTTCACCGAGTATAGAAAAAGCATAGACCCTAAAATCAAGAAAAAAGCAAAAGAGTATGTAAATAGATTGGATTTTAAAAATCGAGTTATTTTCTCTATTTTACTTTTGATGTTTACTGTGCTTGGTCGCAGAGCAAACAAATTATGGTACTTTCTTAAAAAAACTATTTTAAAATAAAGGGTGTAAAATATGGCAGATAAAATTTTAGTAACCCGTTCATCAATGCCACCAATGGAGGAGTATTTTGATGAAATTCGTGACCTTTGGGAAACCAGATGGCTCACAAATTCAGGTGCAAAGCATCAGGAACTTGAAAAAAGGCTTTGCGATTACCTTACAGTTTCAAATGTTGCACTCTGTGTAAACGGACATATGGCTTTAGAGTGTATTCTTGAAGTCTTAGGTTTAAAGGGTGAGGTTATTACAACTCCTTTCACCTTTGTTTCAACAACTAACTCAATTATAAGAAAAGGGCTTAAGCCTGTTTTCTGTGATATTAACGACAAGGATTTCACAATTGACGTTAATAAGATTGAAGAACTAATTACAGATAAAACCTGTGCGATTATGCCGGTTCACGTTTATGGTAATGTGTGTGATGATGAAGCAATCCGTAAAATCGCTGACAAATATGGTCTTAAGGTTATTTATGACTCTGCCCACGCATTCGGTGTGCGTGTAAATGGCAAGGGTGTTGCAGAATTGGGCGATGCTTCAATGTTTAGTTTTCACGCAACAAAGGTGTTCCATTCTGTTGAGGGTGGTGCAGCAATTTTTGCAGATAAAGACAATTATGCAAAAATCAATCAGTGGAAGAATTTCGGTATGGCGGGTGAAGTACTTGAATTGGCAGGCGGAAATTCAAAGATGAATGAATTCTGTGCTGCAATGGGGCTTTGCAATCTTCTTCATATTGATGATGCAATAAAGTCAAGAAAAGAAGCGGTACTTCGTTATCGTGAAAATCTTGAAGGTGTTAAGGGTATTCAATTAAGTGTTGTTCAGGAAAATGTTGAAAGCAATTATGCTTATTTCCCCGTGGTTATTCATCCTGAAGAATTCGGTAAAACCCGTGACGATGTAATTGATGCTTTGGCGGCTGACTCAATAGGTGCAAGAAAGTATTTTTATCCGTTGACAAGTACGGTGGGCGAATTGGGTGAGGGCTATAAAGCTTCTGATACACCCGTTGCTCAAAAGATTTCAGAAAGAGTTCTTTGCTTACCTCTTTATGAAGGTCTTGGCATTGAAAACGTTGACCGTATTTGTAAAATTATAAAAGATTTAGCTTGATTCAGGAGGAATAAAAATGAGTAATATAGCACTTATCATTGCAGGTGGCGTAGGCGCAAGAATGGGACAGAGTATTCCTAAACAGTTTTTGAGTGTTGACGAAAAACCTGTAATTGTTTATACATTAGAGGCATTTCAAAGACATCCTGACATTGATGCAATCGCAGTAGTTTGCGTTGAGGGTTGGGAGCAGGTGCTTCAGGCTTATGCAAATCAGTTTAACATTACAAAACTTAAACACATTGTTCCAGGTGGCGAAAATGGACAAGGCTCAATCCGCAATGGTGTTTATGAAATTGAAAAGCATTACGGTCCCGATGACGTTGTTCTTATTCACGATGCTATCAGACCAATGGTTTCAGAGGGTATTATTTCTGACTGCATTGTTCAAACAAAACGTCACGGTTGTGCAATTGCGGTTATCCCTTGTGCAGAGGCTATGGTTGTAACTGCTGACGGTCAGTCTTCTGATGAAAGCTATCCTCGTGATAATCTTAAGAGAACACAGACACCTCAGGGCTTTAAGGTTGGTAAAATTTGTGACCTTCACAGACGTGCACTTGATGCAGGAATTACAAATTCAGTAGCATCTGTTACACTTATGATTGAAATGGGCGAAAAAGTTTATTTCTCTGCAGGTTCAGAAAAGAACATCAAGCTTACAACTCCCGAAGATATAGATATTTTCAAAGCCTTGCTTTCAGTAAAGAGAGCATCATGGTTAAAATAATTAAGGTGTGATAAAAATTGTATTTATACAATAGCAAGGTTTATTCAGATGACCTACGAAAAGCAATCAGCAATACATTAGGGGTTGAAAAGCTCAAGAATTCATCGGTTATGATTACAGGTGCGAGTGGGCTTATAGGCTCATTCATTGTTGATATGCTTTCAGAATACAACAAAACAGAAAATGCAAATATAGATATATATGCGTTGGGCAGAAGCAGTAAAAGATTAGAAGACCGTTTTGTTGACATTGTTACAGATAAGCTTCATTTTGTTACTCACGATGTTAACGAGAAGCCCGAATTTGATTTTCAGGTTGATTATATAATTCATGCGGCAAGTAACGCATATCCTGCAGTATTTAACAGCGACCCTGTGGGTACGATTCTCAGTAATGTTGTGGGAACAAATTATCTGCTTGAATATGCGAAAAATCATAATACTAAAAGATTTTTGTTTGTATCATCGGGTGAGGTTTATGGTCAATGCGACCCGTCACTTACCGCATTTAAAGAGGATTTGAGCGGATATGTTGACCCCACACAAGCAAGGTCCTGCTATCCCGCATCAAAACGTGCGGCAGAAAATCTTTGCGTTTCTTATACAAAGCAATATGGTCTTGATACAGTTATTGTAAGACCTTGTCACACTTACGGCCCAAGCGCTACTAAAAGTGATAATCGTGCAAACGCACAGTTTGTTAACAATGCAGTAGCAGGTGAAGATATTGTTATGAAAAGTGCGGGTTTGCAGATGCGTTCATATTGCTATGTGGCAGATTGTGCGGCGGCATTGATTTCAGTTTTGCTTTGTGGCGAAAGCTGTGAAGCATACAATATCGCTAACAGAGATGCAAGAGTAACAATCGCAGATTTTGCCCGTGAGGTTGCAAAAGCGGCAGGTCAGAAGGTAGTTTTTGAAGAGCCCGACGAATTGGCAAAGGCTCAACAGACAAATATAAGTTATGCCGTTTTAGACAGCGACAAGCTCTACTCATTGGGTTGGAGCGGTATTTACACAGTTGAAAATGGTGTGAAAAACACCGTTGATATAATGAAAGAATCAAATCAGTAAGGCGGTTTTTTAATGGATTTTCAAACTAAAAAAGACTTTAAATATGCCAGACTTTTTCAAAAGGGAACAGGTGCATATTGCACTGACGGTAGCTTGGAAGACCTTGAAATGGGCCCCGAAACAGCGAAACGTTTCCAAGAAAATGATGACGATTGTGCAGTAACAATTTGCTGCATTACATATAAGCACGAAGATTATATCAGAAGTGCTCTTGACGGATTTTTAATGCAGAAAACCAACTTTAAATATAAAATTTTTGTTGGTGAAGATAAAGGTCCTGACGGTACTGCTGATATTATCAGAGAATATGCAGAAAAATATCCTGATAAGGTTATTCCGTTTATTCGTGAAGAAAATATGGGTGCACAGGCAAACCTTATTGACTTGTGTAAACACGCAAACAGTCCATATATTGCTTTTTGCGAGGGTGATGACTACTGGACTGACGAATACAAATTGCAAAAACAGTATGATTATATGCAGGCAAACGAAAAAATCAGAGTTTGCTATGCAAGAGCAGAAATTAGTGCTCCTGAAGATTGGTTCTTACGCAGTTGGTTTAGAGAAACAAAAGACGGCAAACTCATTTATCCCGATTGTGAAAAGACATATAAAATCAAGAAAGAACCGGTTGAGTGCAGTGATTGTATCTGGTTTCTTCCTGCACATACTTCAACAATGTTTTTCCGTTGGAGCTATGATATAGACATTCCCGATTGGTATTACACAGGCATTATTGGTGACCAGCCGATATTCCTTATGCAGTTGGGTGAGGGCAAGGCTGCATTTTTACCTGACATTGTTTCAGTTTACAGACGTAGTGATGTTGGTGTTTATATGAGCGGAAGTATGGACGAGCACTTCCTTAAAACACGACTTGACTTTATGCGTTGGGGTCTTGGTATGCTTGATTGGTACAAGACTCATCAGACGGTATATCCCAAGGTGTTAATTGAAAACAGAATAAAACACGAAGTATTTAACTATTTAAGAACAGCCTTAAAGTTAGATGACGAAGATGCTATGATGGCTTTGATTAAGCAATATCCTGAAGCAGCAAAGATTTCAATTAATGCTTACTTATCATTCTATAATGACTCAAGAGCATTGACAAGAACTTGCGGTTGGGACGGTTATCAGTTAATTGTAAGACACAAGGTGTATCGTCAGGGCTTAAGAGTTTATGCTGCATTCCTTAAGGTTTTTGACAGGGTCAAAATCAAAATAAAAGATTTCATAAAGAAAATCGGTAAATTGGTTTACTCACTTATTACATGGGCATGTTATTGGGCATACACCCTTGTTCCAAAAGACAAGAATCTTTGGGTAATTACCAGTTTTAGAGGTCGTGGCTTCCTTGATAATACAAAGTATTTCTACGAATATGTTGTAAAGCATTTCCCCGAAATTGATATTAAGTGGCTTACAAACGACAAGAAAATTTATAAACAACTCAAGGACGATAATATGCCCGTTTGCCTTGAGGGAACAAAAGAATTCAAATATGCATTGTCACATGCAGCGGTTGCGGTGACCGACCATTTCAGAATGTCCGACTATAAGCCAATACGTGGCTTTAACGACAAAACAAAAATTGTTCAGTTGTGGCACGGCGTTGGATTTAAGTCAATGGGTGATGCAAATGGTGTTAGAAATACAACTGAACGTGGTGTTCAACACAGTAGCGATATTCTTGTTTCAGAGAATGATGGAGTATTCACAAAACTCAAGAAAAAGATTAAATACTTCATACTCGCACCCTTTAGAGAAAAATTTGAAAAGTATTTCCTCTTTGTTTGTCCGGGGCAGGAAAGACTTGATATGATTGCAGACGTGTGGCATATTCCTCACGAAAACTGCTTTATGGCGGGTCATCCACGTGACTTGCCGGTTTACAGTGCAGAAAGACAGACTTCACCTATAAAGGTGATGTATGCTCCCACATATCGTTTCGATTTTGCACGTGAAACAGAAATGGTTCAGGAATTTCTTGACGCAACTCCTGAAATTCAGGCTCTTATGGAAAAGGTGAATGGTGAATTCTATCTCAGAATGCACCCTCATACATGGCGAAATTACAGTACAAAAATTAAGAATGTACTTAAAAAGCACGACCGTATTTTCCTTGATGAAGTAAGAGATATTTATCAAAGCATCGGCACATATTCAATTATCATTTCTGACTATTCAAGTATTGCACTTGACTTTGCTTTGCTTGATAGACCTGTAATTTTCCACGGTCAAGACTATGACTGGTTTGTTGAGAACGAAGCAGGCTTCAATCTTGACTTCCCAAGTGTTATCCCCGGTCCTATGACTGCTAACTGGAATGAAACAATTGAAAAAATTGCAGAGTACAGTGAAAATCCTGATAAAGATAAGGAATTACGAGCAGAAAAACTTAAATATTTCTTCAATAAAGAGGTTAACGGCCCCGATAACTCGGCAAGAATAGTTGAAGAAATTAAGCGACGTCTTGATATATAAGGTGATTATTTATGGAAAACATTAATATTCTGGTATTTCCTTGTGGCTCAGAAATCGGCCTTGAGCTTCACCGCTCATTAAAGGATATACGCTTCATAACGCTTTTCGGTGGCTCAAGTGTTGAGGACCACGGTTGTTGGGTTTATAAGAATTACATTGGTGATATTCCCTTTATCAATGACCCCAATTTTGTTGACGAATTGAATAAGAGAATTGATGAAAATAATATTGATTATATTTTCCCTGCATTTGACAGTGTAATTTTGGCACTCAGTAAAAACCGTGATAAGCTTCACGCAGAACTTCTTACTTGTCCTGATGAAACTGTTGAACTTTGCAGAAGTAAATCAAAGACCTATGCTCGTCTTGAGGGTTGTGATTTTCTTCCTGAAACTTACAGCTCACCCGAAGAAATTACAAAATATCCGGTAATCATCAAGCCTACAGAGTCACAGGGTGCACAGGGCTTTATGGTTCTCAAAGATGAAGAACAGTTGAAATATGAGCTTTCAGTTAGAACTGACGAGCAGGTGGTTTGCGAGTATCTTCCTGGTGAAGAATACACAATTGACTGCTTTACTGACCGTCACGGTGTGCTTCGCTATGCGTCCTGCCGTAACCGTCATAGAATAAAGAATGGCATAAGTGTAAATTCATCACTTATGGAGCCCGACGAGAGAGTACGTGAAATCGCAGAAATCATCAACAAAAAAATGGATTTCCGTGGAGTATGGTTCTTCCAGCTCAAGAGAAATATTGACGGCGATTACCGTTTACTTGAATGTGCAACGAGAGTTGCGGGTACAATGTGCGTTGAACGTGCAGCGGGAATAAACTTACCTTTGATGACGGTTTTTGATGCTCTTGGCTATGACATTGAAATGCCCGAACAGATTAAAGGTGTTTCTGTTGATAGAGCACTTCACAATGTTTTCAAGCTTGATATTGAATATGATGAGGTTTATATGGACTTTGACGACACAGTTATTGTGCATGACAAAGTAAACCATACAGTTCTTCGTTTCATTTATCAATGTGTTGAAAATAAAATTCCCGTGACACTTTTAACACGTCACGAAACTGATATTATTGCTGGCCTTAAGGCTCGCAGAATCGCACCCGAGTTATTTGATAATATTGTTTGTCTTCCTCGTAGCGAACGCAAAATTGACCACGTGAGCCCGTCAAAAAAAGCATTGTTTGTGGATGATTCTTTTGCGGAAAGAAAGAGTATGACAGATGCTTTCGGCATTATTTCACTTGGTGTTGATGCCGTTGAAGCCCTTTTAGATGAGAAACAGTAAAGAAGGGGATATATTTGCTCAATAAAGTAAAACGATACCAGTTTCTTTTTACGGAATTGGTTAAACGAGATTTTAAAAAGAAATATAAAGGAACAGTTTTAGGCGTTATCTGGAGTCTTTTAGCACCGCTTTTGAATGTTCTTGTTTTGGCTCTTGTGTTTACTGCGGTATTCAGAAGAGGTCAGGAACATTTCATAATCTACATTTTCAGCGGTACACTTGTAATGTCTTTTTATACAGAGTGTACACAGGGCTGTATGCGTGCATTGATGCAGAATGCGTCAATTTTCACCAAAATCAATGTGCCCAAGTATTTGTTTATGATGTCAAAGACAATTCAGGCATTTATAAACTTTTCACTTACATTCCTTCTTTTCATTGTATTCTGTTTGATTGATGGAATAAGTTTCGGGCCACACATGTTGACTCTCATTTACCCTGTTTTCTGGCTTTTGGTTTTTAATTTCGGTGTGGGTATGATTCTTGCGGCAATGTTTGTTTTTTTCAGGGACGTAGAGTACCTTTACAGTGTATTTCTTACCCTGCTCAACTATGTGTCTGCAATATTCTATCCGATTTCAATTATCCCAGAAAAATTCCAGTGGTTATTTAAACTCAATCCCGTATATGACTATATAAACTATATCCGTACGGTTGTTATCGACGGTGTAATTCCCTCGTTAGAGAGTCATCTTCTTTGTGCGGGATTTGCGTTGGTATTTTTGGCAATAGGTTGCATTGTTTATAAAAAGTGCAACCACGAATTCCTGTATTATGTATAGTGAGGTAGTAACATGACAGTTTTAGAATGTAAAAATGTTTCAATCCGCTATAAAACGGGTGATTTGAAATCAATTGGTCTTAAAGATTATGTAATCGGTAAACTTACAGGCAAATATAAAGTTACAGAGTTCTGGGCAGATAAGAATATCAGTTTTTCACTTGAAAAAGGTGATATGCTTGGAATTGTGGGTACAAACGGTGCAGGTAAATCAACACTGCTTAAGGCGGTTACAGGAATTATGATTCCCACTGAGGGTCAGGTTGTGGCACGTGGTAAAATTGCCGCTTTGCTTGAACTTGCTTCAGGTTTCGACCCCGACCTTACTGTTCGTGAGAATACTTATCTTCGTGGTGCTTTGCTTGGATATACAAAAAATTTCATCGACGAAAAATATGATGAAATTATTGCCTTTGCAGAGCTTCAGGAATTTCAAGATTATATGTTCAAACAGCTTTCAAGCGGTATGAAAAGCCGTCTGGCTTTCTCAATTGCCTGTCTTGTTGAACCCGACATAATTATTCTTGATGAAGTATTGAGTGTTGGTGACGAAGGATTTAAAGATAAAAGTGCTCACAGAATTAAAAGCATTCTTGCACGTGGTGTAACGGGTGTATTGGTTTCTCACTCGGTTCAGCAGGTGCGTGACCTCTGTAATAAATGCTTGTGGCTTGACCATGGTAAGCAGATTGCATTTGGTCCGGCATATGTTGTTTGTAATGCTTACAGTGCATATCTTTTCTCTGATAAAAACCCCGATTATCTTCCCAAAAATGAAGAAGAACTCTATGAGGCTTCAAACCGTTTTCGTGTAGCTTGGCGATTGGGTGTTAAAGAAAAAGCAGCAAAACTGAACCCGCCAAATGAGACGGAAACTAAACGAATCAAAAGACTTCTCGGAATCGTTGACAATATGACTCCGGAAGAAAGAAAAGTAATAGAAGACGAAATTGATAAACGATGAGGTGAACAAGATGAAAGGAATTATTCTTGCAGGTGGCTCGGGTACAAGACTCTACCCCTTGACCCGTGTTACTTCAAAACAACTTCTTCCAATTTATGACAAGCCGATGATTTATTACCCCTTGTCAACACTTATGCTTGCGGGTATCAGAGATATTCTCATTATCTCAACTCCTGACGATACTCCTCGCTTTGAGCAGTTGCTTGGTGACGGTCATCAGTTTGGTGTAAATCTGTCCTATGCAGTTCAGCCCAGTCCTGACGGACTTGCACAGGCGTTCTTAATCGGTGAAGATTTTATTGGGGACGAGCCTTGTGCAATGGTGCTCGGCGATAATATTTTCTACGGTGGTTATTTCTCAAAAGAACTTGCAGAGGCTGTTGAAAATGCTAAAAAAGGCGACGCAACAATTTTCGGTTATTATGTTCACGACCCTGAACGATTCGGTATTGTTGAGTTTGATGATAACCTCAATGTTTTATCTCTTGAAGAAAAACCACAAAATCCAAAGTCAAATTACTGTGTAACAGGCCTTTATTTCTACGACAAGCGTGTTGTTGAAATGGCTAAAAAAGTTAAACCATCAGCACGTGGCGAACTTGAAATTACTGACCTTAATAAGCTTTATCTTGAGGCTGACAGCCTTAAGGTAAGAATTCTTGGTCGTGGCTTTGCTTGGCTTGATACAGGTACAATGGATAGTCTTATGGAAGCAGCTTCATTTGTTCAGACATTACAGAGCCGTCAAGGGGTTGTAGCATCTGCAATTGAAGAAATTGCATATCGTAAGGGTTGGATAACAAAAGAACAGTTGCTTGAATCTGCAGAACTTTATGGCAAGTCACCATATGGTGAACATTTAAGACTTGTAGCTGAAGGCAAACTTCGTTTCTAATATAATTTTAAGAGGTGCGTTATGACAATTATAGTAACCGGCGGTGCCGGATTTATCGGTTCAAACTTCGTTTTTCATATGTTGAAAAAATATCCTGACTATCGTATTGTGTGTCTTGATAAACTCACATATGCAGGTAATCTCTCAACACTTGAATCTGTAATGGATAATCCAAATTTCCGCTTTGTTAAAATGGACATTTGTGACCGTGAAGGTGTTTATGGTCTTTTTGAAGAAGAAAAGCCCGATATTATTGTAAACTTTGCGGCAGAAAGTCACGTTGACCGTTCAATTGAAGACCCGGGAATTTTCCTTAAGACAAATATTATGGGTACTGCAGTGCTTATGGATGCTTGTCGCAAATACGGTATTCAGCGTTATCATCAGGTTTCAACTGATGAGGTTTATGGTGACCTTCCTCTTGACAGACCTGACCTTTTCTTCACAGAAGAAACACCAATTCACACATCAAGCCCATACAGCAGTTCAAAAGCGGGTGCAGATTTGCTTGTTCTTGCATATCACCGCACATTCGGTTTGCCTGTAACAATCAGCCGTTGCTCAAATAACTATGGCCCATATCATTTCCCGGAAAAACTCATTCCTCTTATGATTGCAAATGCTCTCAATGATAAGCCACTTCCCGTTTATGGCGAAGGTCTTAATGTTCGTGACTGGCTCTATGTTGAAGACCATTGTAAAGCAATTGACCTTATTATTCATAAGGGTAGAGTTGGTGAGGTTTATAATATCGGCGGCCACAATGAAATGAAGAATATAGATATTGTTAAGATTATCTGTAAAGAACTTAACAAGCCTGAAAGTCTTATTACTTATGTTTCAGACCGTAAGGGCCACGATATGAGATATGCAATTGACCCCACAAAGATTCATAATGAACTCGGTTGGCTTCCTGAAACAATGTTTGCTGACGGAATTAAAAAGACAATTCAGTGGTATCTTGACAACCGTGAGTGGTGGGAAACAATCATCAGCGGTGAATATCAGAATTATTACGACAAAATGTATAATAACAGACCTAACTGATTACGATTAAAGTTTAAGGCACTTGATGTTTAGTCAAGTGCCTTTTTTATATTGATTTCTCTTTATAATTTAGTTATAATAGAAAAGAAAAGAGGGATATTATGATTTTTGATACTTTAGAAAATATTAAAAATTATGAAGGCTTGGGTAGGGTATATACTGCCTTGGAATTTTTGAAAAAAGCAGATTTTGCAAAAATGGATTTGGGCAGATATGAACTTGATGGCGACAATATTTTTTATATGGTGCAGTCGTATGACACCGACCCCCAAAAAACTGTTTCAGAGGCACATAAAAAATATATTGATATTCAGTTTATGGTTGATGGCGAAGAATTGATAGGTGTTGCCTCTATGTGTTGTGATAAAAAAGAAATTGAAGCAAAGCCAGAAAATGATGTTTGGTTTTATGATTGCAAAACCGAACCCATAACACTATTTAAGAATAGCTTTACGGTGCTTTATCCAAATGATTTACATTGTCCCGGTGTGGCAACGAGTGATAAACCGATGACTTGCAGAAAAGTTGTAGTGAAGGTCAAAGTTTAAAATGTTAGAGTTTGTTTTTGAATTTATTGCTGAATTCGTAATGGAAATAGTACTGACTCCTTTGATTGACGGTATTATGGTTCTTGCGGCAAAGATTGTTCCTGAAGATAAAATGCCTGCAAAAACGGTAACTGCTTTAAGGGTTACAATCGGAATTGTTGCAGGAATAATGTTCTTTGCTTTTATTATAGGATTAATTGCGTGGTTTGTCGCAGAAGATTATGCAGACAAGAAAATGGCGAAAATTCTACTTTGCGTAAGCGGTGTTTTCTTTGCCATTGTGATTGTTGCGAGAATATTCACACCTAACAAACATAAAGATAAAGATTTAATAGATAAATAACGGGGTGTTGTTTATGTTAAATGATGTTTATTCAAAGAAAATAACAGAATTGCGTGAGAAAAATAATATGTCTGTTTCAGGACTTGCCGACAGAGTAAATACTGACGAAAAAACAGTTCTTGATTGGGAAAGTGAAAAAGCAGTACCGACAGCAGAAGAGTTTTATAAAATGGCGAAAGTTTTCGGTGTGTCAATGGATGTTTTCTTTGAGGTGGATAGCCCACGTAAAGAAAAAGAAAAAATGCAGGGTATGGAGTCACTTAACCAACTTTATCGAATTGGCAGAGGTCCATCAAGCTCACATACAATGGGTCCCGAAAAGGCTTGTGTGCTCTTTAAAAATAAAAATCCTGATGCTGATGAATACAAGGCAATTCTTTACGGTTCACTTGCAAAAACGGGCAAGGGGCACTGTACCGATACGGTAATTGAAAGCACTTTAGCACCAACACCTTGTAAAGTGGAGTTTGATTATCTTAAAAGCGATATTGACCACCCCAATACAATGGAATTGTATGCATACAAAAATGGTGAACAGATTGACTTTATTCGTGTTTTTTCCGTTGGTGGCGGACGAATTGAATTCGAGGGTAGCACATCAGCAAAAGAACCGATTGTTTATAATTTAAGTACATTTGCAGAAATCAAAGCATATTGCAAAGAGAAAAAATATAGACTCTGGCAGTATGTTGACGAGGTCGAGGGCGAATATATTTGGAAATACCTTGCAGAAGTATGGCAGACAATGAAGGATGCAGTCGAGAGAGGAATAGAAGATGAAGGAATTCTCCCCGGCGGACTTGAAGTGCAGAAAAAAGCAAAATATCTTTATAATATGGAGCATATTGGCGAGAGTGCCGAAACGAGAGAAAATCGTGAGGTGTGTTCATATGCCTTTGCGGTAAGTGAACAGAATGCATCGGGTGGACGAATTGTTACTGCCCCAACTTGCGGTGCATCGGGTGTACTCCCCGCAGTGCTTTATTATATGCAATTAAAACACGGTTTTACAGACCGTCAGATTTTACAAGCCCTTGCAACAGGCGGACTTATCGGCAACCTGATTAAAACAAATGCATCAATTTCAGGTGCGGAGTGTGGCTGTCAGGCAGAGGTCGGCACGGCTTGTGCAATGGCTTCAGCGGCACTTGGCGAACTTTTTGGACTCAAGCGTGGTAAGATTGAATATGCGGCAGAAATTGCAATTGAGCACCATTTGGGTCTTACCTGTGACCCAATTTGCGGACTTGTGCAGATTCCTTGCATTGAGCGAAACGCAGTTGCCGCAATGCGTGCAATAAATGCGGTAAATCTTGCAAGTTTCTTAAGTGAAACTCGAAAAATTTCTCTTGATAATGTAATTGAAACAATGAGAAAGACGGGAATGGATATTCACTCAGCGTATCGTGAAACAAGTGAAGGCGGACTCGCAACACTTAATATTTAAGTGTAAATAGAAACACAAAAAACAAGGGCGATGTTAACATCGCCCTTGTTTTTTGCATTCAACCCTACAACCCCCAATTTATCAAGACAATTACAGGCAATATGAAAAAAGCACTTAACCTAATGGTTAAGTGCTTTTCTATGCTTTGAGTTTCAGCAATATTTCTTTGTAATTTCAAGCATTTTGTCCATTTTCTTTTCCATATCCGCTACAAGTGCAAACTGTGTACGTGCACGTACTAAATTGTGTTCGGGATATTCTGTGTGGAAATAAACATCACCGTTAAGATAGTCCATAAGAAAACGAATTCCGCATTCATATGTCATAATCTTTGCACCGAATGGCAAAAGCTCTTTTTCAAGGTCGGTGAGTGCGTTTTTGGCACTGCTGAGGTATCCTTTTACATAAGCTTCATAAAGTTCAAGGCTTAATGAAACCTTTGAAACATCTTTTTCGTCCTCTGCGGCAGTATTAGCACCAAAACGGATGCTGTCACCAAAATCATAGAGTGAAAGACCGGGCATTACGGTGTCAAGGTCAATAATGCAAATACCCTTGTCCGAAACATTGTCAAAAAGAATATTGTTGAGTTTTGTGTCGTTATGAGTAACACGGAGTGGTAATTTGCCCTCTGCAATCATATCAACAAGTACATGTGTATCTTTTTCACGTGCGATTGCGAACTCAACTTCTTCTTTTACATTGTCAAGCCTACCTGATTTATTATCTTCAACAGCCTTTTTGAAATCTGCAAATCTTGAAGCAGTGTTGTGAAAATTTTCGATTGTTTCATAGAGAGAAGCCCCGTCAAAATCTGAAAGAATATTCTGAAATTCGCCGAATGCCACACCTGCGTTTTCAAATACCTCGGCACTGTCAATGGTATTGCATGTATATACATCACCTATGTACTCATAAACACGCCAACAATTGTTATTTTCGTCGATATAATAATATTTACCGTCAGTACAGGGAAAGAAAGTGAGTGTTCCACGGTCCGCCCAAGGAATATTCATTTCTTTGTTCTTTTTGCCAATATGACCGGTAACTGCAACAATATTGCTCATAAGTTTATCAGGGTCTTTGAAAACTGTAGTATTGATTTTTTGAAGAACATATTTTTTAACTTTGCCATTTTCTTCAAAAATCAGCATATATGTGCTGTTGATATGACCATTACTGCTTTTTTCATATCCTGTAAACTCACCGCTAATGGAAAAATGTTTGCAAATTTTTTCAATGTCGAAAGGCTTGTTAGCCATATTAATTACACCTCTGTTTGTTATTTTAAGAACAAAATCATATACAATAATTATATATCTTCTATAAAAATTAGTCAATGCCGAATTTGTAGAATAAAATCGATAGTATTTGTTTAACTTTTTACTTTACATAAGGGCATTTTTATTGTAAAATATACTAAATATGGTAAACGGAAAAATATGTTTGCCACGGAGGTGTAGATTTTATGGAACCCAAATATAAAAGAGTACTTTTAAAAGTCAGCGGTGAGGTTCTCGCCGGTGATAAAAAGCACGGATTCGATTTTAATACAGTGAATAGTGTGTGTTCAGCAATCAAAGAAATGACCGACCTTGGTACAGAGGTTGCAATTGTTGTTGGTGGTGGTAATTTCTGGAGAGGTCGTTCAAGTGGCGATATGGACAGAACAAGAGCTGACCATATTGGTATGCTTGCAACTGTTATGAATTCTTTAGCACTTGCTGATTCTCTTGAACAGCTTGGTGTAATTGTAAGAGTTCAGACTGCAATTGAAATGAATAAGATTGCAGAACCATATATCAGCCATCGTGCAAAACGTCACCTTGAAAAAGGCAGAGTTGTGATTTTTGGTTGCGGAACAGGTAATCCATTCTTCTCAACTGATACTGCAGCAGCACTTCGTGCGGCAGAAATTGACGCAGACATCATCTTCAAAGCAACAAATGTTGACGGCGTTTATGATAAAGACCCAAATCGTTTTGATGATGCAATCAAATATGATGTTATCACACATCAAGACATTTTAAGCAAGGGTCTTGCAGTTATGGATAGTACTGCGGCATCTCTTTGCAGAGATAATAATATTCCTCTTCTTGTTTTCAATCTTCAACAGCCTGAGAATATGGTTAAAGCTGTTATGGGCGAGAGTGTGGGAACAGTTGTAGTTTCAGAAAAAGAATAAATAATCAGTTAAAGGAGATATATTATGAATACAGTATTTGACACAATGAAAGAAAAAATGAACAAGACCGTTGCGGCTCTTGAAAAAGAATTCGCAGGTATGCGTGCAGGCAGAGCTACTCCTGCAGTACTTGATAAAATTTCTGTTGACTATTACGGAGTTCCAACTCCAATTCAGCAGATGGCGGCAGTTTCAGTAAGTGAAGGCAGAATTCTTATTATTCAGCCTTGGGACGTAAGCACAATTAATACAATTTCAAAAGCTATTCAGGCTTCTGATATTGGCATTACCCCTATGAATGACGGCAAGGTTATCCGCCTCACTTTCCCTCCACTTACAGAAGAACGCAGAAAGACACTTTGCAAAGATGTAAGCAGAACTGCTGAAGATTCAAAGGTTGCTATTCGTTCAATCCGTCGTGATGCTATGGATAAAATCAAGACAATGAAGAAAAACAGTGAAATCACTGAAGATGACCAGAAAAATGCAGAAACAAAAATTCAGAAAATCACTGATGAATTCATAAAAGAAATTGATGCAGTAGCAGATAAAAAAGAAAAAGAAATTATGGAGATATAAACAAATTGCGGGCGGATAATTCCGCCCCGATTTGCATATTTTAAGATTATGGATAAGAATAATATTCCAAAATTTTCAGTTTTGCCACAGCATATCGGAATAATTATGGACGGTAATGGCCGTTGGGCAAAACAGAGAAATTTACCAAGATATAAGGGTCATATTGAGGGTGCAAAAACCTTTCGCAAAATAGGTGAATTTGCCGCAGATGTTGGTGTTAAGTGCCTTACCTTCTATGCCTTTTCAACTGAAAACTGGAAAAGACCTCAAGAAGAGGTCGATGCGATTATGCAACTTTTCCGTGAATATTTGATTGAAGCAGAAGACCGCAAGGCAGAGAATGAAGAAAAAGGAATTAGTCTTCGATTTATTGGTGACCGTGCAGGAATTCCTGACGACATTTTAGCACTTATGGAACATACTGAGGCTGAAAGCAGCGAAAAGAATAATGTAATTCTTAATATCGCTATAAATTATGGCGGTAGGCACGAAATAACTCAGGGTGTTCAAGAAATTGCAAAAAAAGTTGCTTCGGGTGAAATCGCACCTGATGAAATCACAGAAGATATTATTTCACAACATCTTTATACCAAGAATATACCTGACCCGGACCTTATAATTAGACCAAGCGGGGAGTACAGGACATCAAATTTTCTTACATGGCAGTCCGCTTATGCAGAATTATATTTTACTGATGTACTTTGGCCTGATTTTACAGAGGAAGATTTGCTTGAGGCACTTAGGGAGTTTGAAAAAAGAAACCGAAGATTCGGAGGCGTTTAATACCCTATGTTTAAGAGAATTGTTTTTGGACTTTTGTTAACTGCATTTGCAATTGTAATGATTTTTCTTCGTAACACAATACTGCTTGTGTTTGTGCTTTCTGCAATTTGCTGTATAGCGACAATAGAATTAAATAATGCCATTAAACTTCAAAATAAGGTTATAATGGGGCTAAGTGTTGTTGTGTCAGCAATTGTTCCTTTTTATTATGAATATGGCGAAATCTTAAATGGTAAATTTTTTAATGCAGATGCAAAATATTTGGTTTGTTTATATATTCTTGCATTGTTTATAAGTATGCTTTTTGAATATGAAAAGACAAAGTTTACCGACGTTGCAACTGTCATTATTTCATCTTTAGCAATACCTTTTGCAATAACAAGATTGATGTATCTTCGTGATATTGATGAAATTTTTGTTGGCAAAGGATATACTGAGGAACATGGCGTTTTTCTTATATTATTTGCGGCTTTTTGTGCTTGGATGACCGACGTTATGGCGTATTTCGTTGGTAGTTTTTGCGGTAAACATAAGCTTTGCCCGAAAATAAGCCCTAAAAAGACTGTTGAAGGTGCAATAGGCGGTGTAGTAGGTTGTGTGATAACTACACTCATTCTTTATGCGGTGTTTGTTAATTTTGTTTTTGAAACAGCGAATGTGAATTATGTTGCAGTTGGTATAATGTCGGCAATACTTTCAATAATCAGTATGAGCGGTGACCTTACTGCATCTGTAATCAAACGCAATTTTGGAATAAAAGATTTTGGTAAACTTATTCCCGGCCACGGTGGAATTTTAGACCGTTTTGACAGCATAATTTTTGTGCTTGTGGCACTTTATGCCATACTTAACATTTTTGGAGTTGCTTTATAATGACAAAAAATTTAAGCATATTGGGCTCAACCGGTTCAATCGGTACACAGAGCCTTGAAACAGCGAGAAAGTGCGGTTACTCGGTTTCCGCGCTTTCGGCATATTCTAACGTAGATTTAATCGAGGAACAAATCAGAGAATTCAAGCCTAAATTAGCCGCTTTGGTTGATGAAAATGCGGCAAAAGAGCTTAAAATTCGTGTTGCAGATACTGACACAAAGGTTCTTTCGGGGCTTTCAGGTGTTTGTGAATGTGCGGTTGTTGATGATGCCGATACTGTAATCAATTCGGTTGTCGGAATGGCAGGTTTACGTCCCACTCTTTCAGCAATTGAGGCGGGTAAAAAAATTGCCCTTGCAAATAAAGAAACTCTTGTTGCGGGCGGTCAGCTTGTAATGAGAAATGCGAAAGAAAAGGCTATTCACATTTTGCCCGTTGACTCTGAGCACTCTGCAATTTTTCAATGTTTGCAGGGGCAACCTACAAATCGTGCCCTTAAAAGAATTATTCTTACAGCGAGTGGCGGTCCATTTTTTGGTAAGACACGTGAAGAGTTAGAAAAAGTGACGGTTGCAGATGCACTCAAGCACCCTAACTGGAGTATGGGTCAAAAAATAACCATCGATTCTGCTACAATGATGAACAAAGGACTTGAACTTATTGAAGCGGTGTGGTTGTTTGATATTCACCCTTCAAAAATTGAGATTGTGGTGCACAGAGAAAGCATAATTCACTCAGCAGTTGAGTATATGGATAATGCGGTAATTGCTCAATTGGGTCTTCCCGATATGAAAATACCGATTCAGTACGCACTCACATATCCTGAAAGAATTGAGTCGCTTACGGGTGAGCTTGATTTGACAAAATTGGGAACACTCACATTTTATAAGCCCGATTATGAAACCTTTGCTTGTATGAATATCTGCCGTGAGGCAATTACACGTGGTGGACTTTATCCCGCTTTTGCAAACTCTGCTAACGAACAGGCAAATCTTATGTTCCGTAAGGGTGAAATCGGATTTTTGCATATTGGCGAGTTAGTTGAGCGGGTTATGAATGAAGCTCCAAAAGTGGAGTCTTATACCGCAGATGATGTTTATAATGCTGATGTTGAGGCAAGAAATTTAGTTATTAAGTATTCAAGAAAGTAGTGATTTTTTGGAAATCTGGTCTAAAGTGTGGCCTTTTTTAGTTGCCATTCTCTTTTTCGGACTTTTAATTTCAATACACGAGTTGGGGCATTTCACTTTTGCTAAACTGTTTAAAGTAAAGGTTAATGAGTTCGCTCTGGGTATGGGTCCCGCAATCTTTAAAAAGAAAAAAGGCGACACCACATATGCACTCCGTCTTTTGCCCATTGGTGGTTATGTGAGTATGGAGGGCGAGGACGAAGAAAGTCAAGACGAAAATGCCTTTAATCGTAAAAAGGTATGGCAGAAATTCATAATTGTAGCAGCAGGTGCAGTAATGAATCTTGTTTTAGGTATTGCAATTGTGGCAACTGTTCTTTCAATGGAACAGTATATCGGCACAAATAAGGTTTTGTATTTCCATGAAAATGCAGTAAGTCAGCAGACAGGTCTTCAAGAGGGCGACGAATTCCTTGAGATTGACGGTCACCGTGTTTTTTCCGATATGGACGTATCTTTTCTTATGAGCCGTAGCGACGATGGTGTGTTTGATATGACGGTACGCCGTGACGGTGAAAAGGTTGAACTTACGGGAGTAACCTTTAAAACAGAGAAAGAAGATAAATATACACTTATAACCTATGATTTTGTAATGCTTGGCGAAGAGCCGGGGGTGCTGAATGTTATTGAAAACTCCTTTAGACGCACCGCCTCAATTGCTCGACTTGTTTGGCTAAGTCTTTTCGACCTTGTTACAGGTCAGTACGGATTAACAGATTTGTCGGGTCCCGTAGGTACGGTGAATATTATTGCCGATGCTGCTGCGGGAGCGGCACAGAGTAAAGAGGGACTTATAACTGCACTTACCTTGATGGCTTTTGTTTCAATAAACATTGGTGTTTTCAATGTTTTGCCACTTCCCGCACTTGATGGCGGAAGACTCTTTTTCCTTTTAATTGAGGGCATTCGCAGAAAACCGATTAATCCAAAATATGAAGGCTATATTCACGGTGCAGGGCTTATATTATTGCTCTTATTGATGTTAGTTGTAACATTTAACGATATAATCACTTTAATTAAGACTTAAAAAGGTGAGATTATGATTGAACGTAGAAAAAGCCGTGTTGTAACGGCAGGCAATTTGAAAATTGGTGGTAATAATCCCATTTTAGTACAGTCAATGCTCAATGCCCCCGCAGAAGATGCAGAGGCTAATGTACAACAAGCAATTGAACTTGAGCAGGCAGGCTGTCAGATTGTACGTCTTACTGTGCCGAATAAAGAGGCGGTTAAAACTCTTTATGCGGTAAAAGAAGCGGTAAAAATTCCTGTAGTTGCAGATATTCATTTTGATTATCGTTGTGCACTTGAAAGTGTGGCAGCAGGCGTTGATAAAGTCAGAATTAATCCGGGCAATATTGGTGACGACGAAAAAGTTCGTGCGGTTGTTGATGCTTGTAGGCTTCATAATGTGCCAATTCGTATAGGTGTTAATTCAGGCTCACTTGAAAAAAATCTTCTCGCAAAATACGGCTCACCAACTCCTGAGGCAATGGCTGAAAGTGCTATGTATCATATAGGACTTTTAGAAAAATTTGATTTCAATGATATTGTTGTTTCAATCAAATCGTCAGATGTACAGAAAATGGTGAAAGCCTATAGGTTGGTTGCCGATATGTGCGATTATCCCTTGCACTTGGGTGTTACCGAAGCGGGCACACATAATATGGCACTTGTAAAATCAAGCATCGGTATTGGTTCACTTCTTCTTGACGGAATTGGTGACACAATTCGTGTGTCAATGACTGCCGACCCAGTAACAGAAATTAAAGCGGGATATGACATTCTCAAAGCCGCAGGAATAAAGACGGACTGTGCACAAATTGTTTCTTGCCCAACTTGCGGAAGAACAAAAATTGATTTGATTGGTCTTGCAGAAAAAGTAGAAAAAGCACTTGCAAATTATGATAAGCCAATAAAAGTTGCAGTAATGGGTTGCGTTGTTAATGGCCCGGGCGAAGCAAAAGAAGCTGACATCGGTGTTGCGGGCGGTGACGGTTGCGGTGTTATTTTTAAACATGGCGAAGTACTTAAAAAAGTAGCAGAAAATGAAATAGTGGAAGAACTTTTAAAAGAAATTGAAAAAATGTAAAGGTAGAAAAATATGGCAAGTTTTAAAGCTCTTTTCGGAGAGTGTATAGATTGTAACAGATACCTTGATATTGCAGTTGCAGAAATAGACGAATTGTTAATACTCAAGGAAAAGAATATGGCTCAATTGGTGATTAAGCCATACAGAAAAATTGATGAAGTACGCATTGACGAGGTTAGCAAAATTTTGTCAGATGTGTTGAAAATAAAAACTGTTTTAATTTGCGACGAGTCCCGAATCGGTTTTCATACAGGTCATATGGGACTTGTTACAAGCATTGTTAAAAATCGCATTGTTGCTTCAAATGGATATCTGAATAATGCTGAATACACATTGTCGGGTAAAAATCTTGAAATACGTTTGCAGTATGGCGGAGAAGATGTGTTGCTTCAATCGGAATGTGACAAAGAAATAGAAAAAGTCATTCATCAAATTTTTGGTGTTGAGTGTAAAGTCACATTGACTGAAGGGGATTTCAATAACAAAGAAGCAATTGACGAAATGCAGAAGCACGTTGATGAAGAAATGCGTCGCACGGCAAAAATGGCAGTGCCCAAGGCGACAACACCTAAAGAGCATATAGTTAAAGAAGGATTTCCCATTTATCTTGAAACCCAGAAGGCAGTTTATGGTAATATTATAAGAACGGGCAATCTTCAACACCTTAAAGACATCAATATTGAGAGCGGTGCGGTTGCAGTATGGGGCGAGGTTTTCGGCACTGATGTACGCACTACTCGTGACGGTAAAAATAATATTATCAATTTCAATATTACAGATAAAACATATTCCTATACAGTCAAAATTTTTGAACGTTGTGAAAATGCGAAAAGCTTTTTAGATGTGTTGAAAGACGGAATGACTGCATTGGTTTATGGCAGAGTGTCATATGATAAGTTTTCGGGAGAGAATATTATCTCAGCAACTGCAGTAAATACGGTCACACCAATTAAAAAACAGGATAATGCACCACAGAAACGTGTTGAATTGCATTTACATACAAATATGTCCGAAATGGACGGTATGACTTCTGCGGATAAACTTGTGGGCAGAGCAATTGAATGGGGTCACCCGGCAATCGCAATCACTGACCACGGTGTTGCACAAGGGTATCCCGATGCGGTGAAGGGCAAGGGTAAAAATGACATTAAACTTATTTACGGTGTAGAGGGTTATCTTATTGATGATATGGTTGACCCCGACATTCCTTGGGAAAAATTGCCCCGTTACCACATTATTTTACTAGTTCAAAACAAAGTGGGACTTAAAAATCTTTATAAACTCATATCGCTTTCTCATACAAAATATTTTCATAGCCGTCCTTGTATGCCACGTTCAAAGATAATTGAACACCGTGAGGGCATTATTCTTGGCTCAGCCTGTGAAGCGGGTGAACTCATTAAAGCAATTCTTTTTGAGAAAAGTGATGAAGAATTACTTAAAGTTGCAAGTTTTTATGATTATCTTGAAATTCAACCCGATGGTAACAACAAGTTTATGATTGATTCCCATTCAGACCCGAATGCGAAAAATCCTGACAGAAACAGAGAATATAATAAAATAAAAACAATTGAAGATGTACGTAATATCAACCGCAAAATCATTCATCTTGGTGACAAATTGGGTAAAATGGTTTGTGCAACTGGTGACGTGCATTTTATGGACCCCGAAGATGCCGCTTTCCGTGCTATTCTTATGGCGGGTAAGGGCTTCTCGGACGCAGATGACCAAGCACCTCTTTATTTCAAGACAACTGAGGAAATGCTTGAGGAATTTGCATATCTTGGTGAAGAAACAGCCTTTGAGGTTGTAGTTACAAATACAAATAAAATCGCAGATATGATTGAGCAGGTAACACCAATTCCACCCGGTACTTTCAACCCCTCAATCCCCGGAGCAGAAGATGAACTCCGTCAAATTTGTTGGGACAAAGCAAAAGACTGGTATGGTGACCCTGTTCCCGAATATGTTGCAACACGACTTGAAAGAGAGCTTGAGTCAATTATAAAGCACGGTTTCGCCGTTCTTTATATTATCGCACAGAAGCTTGTATGGGATTCAGAGGCTCACGGTTATCACGTTGGCTCACGAGGTTCAGTTGGCTCGTCATTCGTTGCTACAATGGCGGGTATTTCAGAGGTTAATCCTCTTGCACCTCATTATCGTTGTCCTCAATGCCGACACAGTGAATTTTTCTTGCACGGTGAATATGGCTCAGGCTTTGATATGCCACCAAAGAATTGTCCCCATTGTGATATTCCAATGGTGCGTGACGGTCACGAAATTCCATTTGAAACCTTCTTAGGCTTCCACGGTGATAAGGCACCCGATATTGACCTTAACTTCTCAGGTGATTATCAGGGTAATGCTCACAGATATACAGAAGAACTTTTCGGTCGTGACCACGTGTTTAAGGCGGGTACAATTGCAACGGTTGCGGATAAAACCGCATTCGGATATGTAAAGAAATACCTTGAAGAAAGAGGAAAGGTTGTTTCACGTGCAGAAGAAGACCGCTTGACAAGAGGTTGTACGGGTATTAAGAGAACAACGGGTCAGCACCCCGGCGGAATGGTTGTTGTTCCCAATGAGTTTGATGTTTATGATTTTACAGCCGTGCAATATCCTGCAAACGATACATCTTCGGATATGGAAACAACACATTTCGACTTCCATTTTCTGCACGATACAATTCTTAAACTTGATATTCTCGGACATGATGTGCCCACACTTTATAAGCATCTTGAAGATATGACGGGTATTCCCGTTATGGATGTTGATGTGTGTGACCCTAAAATTGTAAGTCTTTGTACAAGTCCTGAGGCATTGGGACTGACCGCAGAGGATATTGGTGTTGAAACCGGTACACTTTCAATTCCTGAAATGGGTACTGATTTTGTTCGTGGTATGCTTATGGAGGCACAACCTAAATGCTTCTCCGACCTTTTACAGATTTCAGGACTTTCCCACGGTACAGACGTTTGGTTGGGTAATGCACAGGAACTTATTAAAAACGACACTTGCACAATTTCACAGGTTATCGGTACTCGTGACAGCATTATGACCTACCTTATGCATAAGGGTCTTGATTCAAGTCTTGCCTTTAATATTATGGAAAAAACTCGTAAGGGTATTGTTGCAAAAGTAGGTTTTCCCGAGGGTGCAGAAGATGCAATGAAGGCTTGTGATGTGCCACAATGGTATATGGATTCCTGCCGAAAAATCAAGTATATGTTCCCCAAAGCCCACGCAGCAGCATATGTTATAGCGGCGCTTCGTCTTGGTTGGTATAAGATTTATAAACCCACAGAATATTATACTGCCTTTTTGACTGTCCGTGGCGGTGACCTTGATGCTGTGACGGTGCTTAAAGGCAGAGATGCGGTAAAATCGAAAATGATTGAACTTCACGGTCCGCTTAATGCTGACCCCAAAGACCGCAAACCAATGACAACTAAAGAAAAAGACCAGTTTACCGCATTGCAGGTTGTAAATGAAATGATGGCGAGAGGTGTTGAACTTCTTCCCGTTGATATTTACAAATCACGTGCATCTACATACTATATTGAAGACGGCAAAATCAGAATGCCATTTTCAGCACTTTCGGGTGTCGGTGAAAATGCGGCAAAGGGACTTGAGGCAGGTAGAAATGACGGTAAAGGCGAATTCGTTTCAATTGATGATTATCAAGCAAGAACGGGTGCGTCAAGTGCCGTAGTTACTGCACTTCGAGAAGTCGGAGCGCTTGATGGGCTTCCCGAAACTGCACAAATCTCATTTTTTGGATTTTAATAATTATTAAACACTTGACTTATGTACTTCATTGTGCTAACATATTAGCACACTAAAGTGCATAGGTCAAAAGTGCGTTTTAAAAGATATAATTTAAGGATATTATTTTATGAAAAACTACTCAAAAATTACCCCGGAGGGTACAAAAGATTATTTGGCAATGGAAAGTCGTGCAATTCGTTGTGCAGAAAAAAGACTTTCAGCCGTTTTCAAGTCGAAGGGCTATGAAAAGGTAATGACACCCACAATAGAATTTTTTGATGTTTTCAATCGTGAAAGTTCGGGTTATAACCCCGAAGACCTTTACAGTTTGACTGATTCATACGGCAGACTTTTAGTGCTTCGTCCCGACTCAACACTTCCGATTGCAAGACTCGTTTCAACACGTTTTCAAAATGCTCGTCTGCCACTTCGTCTTTATTACAATCAAAATGTTTTTGTAAGACAGAAAAATTTAACAGGCAGAAATGATGAGGCAACACAGAGCGGTATTGAACTTATGGGTGCTTATGGTCTTCGTGCAGATTTAGAGGTTATAACAACTGCAGTTGAAGCAATTGAGAACTGCACATCGGCAGATTTTAAGCTTGAAATTGGTCATGCAGGTTTCTTTAAGGAACTTTGTAAAAAGCTGAATGTTAGTGATGACGTTATCAGTGAAATTTATGATTGCGTAGAAAGCAGAAATTTTGTTTCTCTTAATAATATTCTTGATAAAATAGGTAAATCAGATGTAACAGATTGCATTAGAAATCTTCCTCGCTTTTTTGGCGGTTTAGAGGTTATTGAAAACGCAAAGAAAATCGATTTGGGCGAAGAAGGACAGAACAGCCTTGATTATTTGAAGGAATTATATATTCTTTTGGGTAAGGCGGGGCTTTCAAATAAAATTGTTATAGATTTAAGCTTGGTAAACAGAACGAATTATTACACAGGTATTATATTTAAGGGTTATCTTCAGGGCAGTGGTGTTTCGGTTGTTTCAGGCGGTCGTTATGATTGCTTGGGTGCCGAATTTGGCAGAGAAATGCCATCAACGGGCTTTGGTATTGAAACAGGTGACTTGGCAACGGTAATGCTTTCAAGAAATGAAATCGACGAAGAAAAAATTCCTGAAATAATCGTTTTTGGTGAAAAAGATTATATAATGCAGGCAATTGAATATTCAAAGCAATTGCGTAAGCAGGGTGCATATTGTGAAAACAGTACCTTTGAAACACTCACAGAAACAAAGGAATATGCACTTTCAAAGGGTATTAAAAAAGTCTGTATAGTTGATTGTAATGGTGTAAGGGAGGAAAATATATGAAAAAATTGAGAATTGCCCTTACAAAAGGTAGGCTTGAAAAAAAGAGTGTTGAACTCTTTGAAAAAATGGGAATTGACTGTGATGAGCTTATAAACAAAGGTCGGCGACTTATTCTCAATGCAGGGGACTATGAAGTGGTTCTTGCAAAAGCGGCAGATGTAATTACATATGTTGAACACGGCGTTTGTGACATTGGTATTGTGGGTAAAGACACAATAGTTGAAAACGGAAAAAGTTTTTATGAAATGACCGATTTGAACCTTGGTAAATGTGATTTTGCACTCGCAACACAAAAAGGTGTGAATTTTTACGATGGTTTTAATACAAAACGGATTGCTACAAAATATCCGAATATCACAAAGGCATATTTTGAAAGCAAGGGAATGGACGTTAAGATTATCAAAATAGAAGGCTCTGTTGAACTTGCCCCTCTGTTAAATCTTGCCGATGGTATAGTTGATATTGTAGAAACAGGCACAACACTCAAAGAAAACGGACTTGAAGTGAAAGAAAAGATTATGCCCGTTTCAGCACGTGTAATTGTTAATATGGCAAGTATGAAACTTCGCCGTGAAGAAATTGACAAATTCCTTGCAGAAATCGAAAAAGTTATTCCAAAAGATTAAGGTGACATTATGATAAATACAGTTTTTGCAGACGGTAAGGCTGATGAAGCACTTATCGCACAACTTAAAGAAAGAAGCGGTGAGGTTGATAAAAAAGTCACTCTTGCCGTAACAGAAATTCTTGAAAATGTGAAAGTGAACGGTGATAAGGCCGTTTATGAATACACAGTAAAATTTGATGGTAAAGCACCCGAAAAGGCTGAAATTTCAAAAGAAGAAATAGATAAAGCAATAGAAAAATGTGACCCATTCTTCGTGAAATCTCTTGAGGCTGCAGCAGAAAATATCCGTGATTTTCATAGTCGTCAGAAACAACAGAGTTGGCTCACTACAAAAGAAAACGGTGTTATTATGGGTCAACGTGTGCGTGGCCTTGAAAGGGTTGGCATTTATGTTCCCGGTGGCACAGCGGCATATCCCTCAAGTGTGCTTATGAATGCAATTCCTGCTAAAATCGCAGGCGTTAAAGAAATCATAATGGTAACCCCACCAACAAAAGATGGCACACCTAACCCCGATATTCTCGCAGCAGCAAAAATTGCGGGAGTTGACAGAATATTCTTGATGGGCGGTGCACAGGCTGTTGCGGCACTTGCTTATGGTACTCAAACAGTGCCCAAGGTTGATAAAATCGTAGGTCCGGGCAATATTTTTGTTGCTACTGCGAAGAAACTTCTTTACGGCACTGTTGACATTGATATGGTTGCAGGCCCTAGTGAGATTTTAATAGTTGCCGACGAAACCGCAAATCCTAAATTCCTTGCAGCCGACCTTATGAGTCAGGCAGAGCACGATGTGTTGGCATCTGCAATTCTTATTACCACAAGTGAAAAAATCGCAGAAGAAACTAAGAAAGAATTAGCACGTCAGTGTGCAACTCTGTCCCGAAAAGAGATTATTGAAAAATCCCTTAAAGATTATAGTGCTATTATCATCTGTGACAATATGGATAAAGCAGTTGATTTTGCTAATAAATTAGCACCTGAACACCTTGAAATGTGTGTAGAAAATCCCCTTGAATATATCGGCAGAATGGATAATGCAGGTAGTGTGTTCCTTGGGAACTTCTCACCCGAGCCATTGGGTGACTATTTTGCAGGTCCCAACCACGTTCTTCCTACAAGTGGAACTGCGAGATTTTTCTCACCTTTGTCAGTTGACAGTTTCATTAAAAAATCAAGTTTTATTTATTATACAGAAGATGCACTTCGTGAGTGCAAGGATAAAGTCGTTTCTCTTGCAGAAACAGAGGGCTTGACTGCCCACGCAAATTCAATAAAAGTCAGGTTTGAGTAATTATGTTTCAATTAAATGAAAAAGTAAAAAACTTAACACCATACGAGCCAATTAGCGGTACATACGAAATTCGTCTTGATGCAAATGAGTCATTTTTGACCGTTCCCGAAAACATTGAGAATGAAATGGTTGAGGCACTTAAAAACTCTGCTCTTAACCGTTATCCCGACCCAAATGCTACAAAGCTTGTGAGGGGCTTTGCAGATTATTTTAAGGTTAATCCCGATTGTGTAACCGCAGGTAATGGTTCTGATGAAATTATTTCAGTAATAATGAATGCATTTTTGCAAAAAGGCGATAAGATTTTAACTCTTGAGCCCGATTTCTCAATGTACCGTTTTTATGCTGAAATTGCAGAGTGCCAGAGTGTTAAATATCAGAAAAATGATAATCTAGATGTAAATATGGATGATATAATTTCACTTGCAAACAGTGAAAAAGTGCGAATTGTGATATTTTCAAATCCTTGCAACCCAACATCAAGAATTATCACAAAAGATGATGTAAGAAAACTCGTAAACAGTACGGATGCACTTGTTGTTCTTGATGAAGCATATATGGATTTTGCAGAGGACGAAAGTCTATTAAGTGAATTCGAAAACTACGATAATCTTATAATTTTAAAGACTTGTTCAAAGGCGTTGGGCTTTGCAGCACTCCGTTTGGGCTTTGCCGTTGCAAACAAAATGCTCACAAATGTAATTCGTGCAGTAAAATCGCCATACAATGTGAATTCTGTTTCACAATCTCTTGGCGAAGTGCTTTTCGCACATCCTGATTATATAGATAACTGTATTCAAACTATCGTAAAGTCAAGAAAAGAGCTTTACAACGCAATTCTTGAAATCAAAAGCGACAGAATTGAAAAAATATATGAAACTCATACAAATTTTGTGTTCTTAAAGGTTAAAGAGGCAAAAAGAGTATTTGAGAAAATGAAAGAAAAGAGTATTATAATTCGCAATATGGGTGACTGTTTGAGAATTACAGCAGGTAGCAAAGAAGAAAACGAAAAAATGCTTGAAGCTTTCAAAAATGTGTTGGAGGAAATGAAATGAGAACTGCAACAATAGCGAGAAAAACAAAAGAAACAGATATTAACTTGACACTTTGTCTTGATGGTGGTGAAGTTAAGGTTGATACAGGGGTTGGTTTCTTTGACCATATGCTTACCGCCTTCGCAACTCATGCAGGTTATGGCTTAACAGTTGCTTGTAAGGGTGACATTGAGGTTGATTGCCACCATACAGTTGAGGATATTGGTATTGTGCTTGGTCAGGCACTTTTCGACTGCTTGGGTGACAAGTCAAATCTTGTACGTTATGGTAGCTTTTTTGTGCCAATGGATGAAGCACTCGGCTTTTGTGCAGTTGACATATGCAACCGTGCATATACAGTTTTTGAGGCGGATTTTCCACAAGAAAAATGTGGTGATTTTGATGCTTGTATGTGTGTTGAATTCTTCCGTGCGGTTGCAGACAATGCAAAGATTACACTCCACCTTCGTGCACCTTATGGGGATAATTCACACCATATCGCAGAGGCGATTTTTAAGGCATTTGGTCACGCAATGAGTATTGCGACAGAAAAAACAGACAAAACACTTTCAACAAAGGGGACACTTTAAGAAATGATTATTTTTCCGGCAATTGACATAAAAGATAAAGAATGTGTCCGCCTTTATAAAGGGGATTTTGCAACTGCGGGTAAGGTTGCAGATTCATATATGGAAACCGCACTTAATTTTCGTAAAGCAGGTGCAAAGTGGATTCATATGGTGGATTTGAACGGTGCACTTGACGGTGTGCGTATAAATTCCGATATTTTTCTTGATGTAGCAAAAAACAGCGGTCTTAAGGTTGAAGTTGGCGGTGGAATCCGCACAATGAAAGACGTTGACTTCTATGTGCAAAACGGAATTGAACGTGTGATTATTGGGTCTGCGGCACTTAAAAATCCACAGCTTGTAAAAGATGCGTGTAAAGAATTCGGCGATAGAATTGCAGTTGGAATTGACGCAAAAAATGAAATGGTAGCAACTGAGGGCTGGACAGAAAAAAGTAATACCCACTACATAGACCTTGCAAAGCGAATGGAAGATTTTGGTGTAAATTATATTATCTTTACAGATATAGATTGTGACGGAATGTTGTCAGGTCCTAATATGGCACAGCTTGTAAAACTTAATGAAGCGGTGTCTTGCAATATTACTGCAAGTGGTGGCATTAAAGATATAAAGAACATAATTGACCTTAAAAATGCTAATATGTATGGTGCAATCTGTGGCAGAAGTATTTATAGTGGCACGTTAAATCTTGCAGAGGCAATCAAGGAGTGTGAATGATATGAACCTTGATAAATATTTTGTAAAAGGGGAGTTAATCCCTGCAATTATTCAGGAGGACAGCACGGGTGAAATCTTAATGCTTGCCTATATGAATAAAGAATCACTTGCAAAAACGTTGGAAACAGGCTATACTTGGTTTTGGAGTCGTTCAAGACAAGAATTGTGGAACAAGGGTGCAACTTCGGGGCATTTGCAAAAAGTTGTTTCAATTCACGGTGACTGCGATGACGATACATTACTTATAAGGGTTGACCAAACGGGACCTGCTTGTCATACGGGCAGTAAATCCTGTTTTTTCAACAAAATTAAATGAGGCGAAAATAATGAATGATACTTTAGTAAATCTTTACGAAACAATTCTTGAAAGAAAAGCAAATCAGCAAGAGGGTTCATACACTTGCTATCTTTTTGATAAAGGACTTGATAAAATTCTCAAAAAAGTCGGTGAAGAATGTTCTGAAACAATAATTGCCGCAAAAAATGGCAATAAGCAAGAAACCGTGGGCGAAATCAGTGACCTTATCTTCCATCTGTTTGTAATGATGGCAAATGAGGGAATTACGGTAGAAGATGTTATGGCAGAGCTCGACAAACGCAGTAACAAAACAGGTAATTTAAAGACATTTCATAATGTCGATAAGAATACCTGATAAGGAGAGATAGATATGGAAATTTTGTGGGTTATTTTAGGACTTTTAGGTCTCTTTATTGTGGTTACACTTATTCGTGCTGCATTTTTTAAAGAGCCTAAAACTGAAAAGGTTGTGCTTGAGCCTGAAAATGTCAATATGGAAAAGTATTGTCAGGACTTGAGCGACGCAATTAAAATTAAGACAATTTCTAACTATGACCGTGACCTTGTTGATTGGGCAGAATTCGACAAGTTCCACGCATTTTTAGAAGAACGCTTCCCACTTGTTCACAAGACAATGACAAAGACAAAGGTTGCTGACGCAAGTCTTGTTTTTGAGTGGAAGGGCACTGACCCAAGTCTTGACGGCATTGCAATGCTTGCTCATCAGGACGTTGTGCCGATAACCGCAGGTACAGAGGGTGACTGGGAACACGAACCATTCAGTGGTTACAATGACGGTGAATTTATCTGGGGCCGTGGTGCAATGGATATGAAAAACCATCTTATTGCAGTTATGGAATGTATGGAAGAATTGATTGCAGAGGGTTATCAGCCAAAACGTTCAATCTTCATTTGCCTTGGTCATAACGAAGAAGTTGTTGCAGCACCTGATAACGGTGCAAAGCAGATTGCAGCATACCTTAAGGAAAAAGGTGTTCACCTTGAAGCAGTGCTTGACGAAGGTGGCGCAATTCTTCCCGTTAAACTTGGTAAACTTCTCGACATTAACCTTACAGGTGTTGGTATTGCTGAAAAAGGTAGTGTTAACTACAAAGTGAGTGTAAACGCAAAGGGTGGTCACTCATCACAACCACCAAAGCACACTGCAGTTGGCAAGCTTGCAGATGTAGTTAAAGATATTGAAAACCATCAGTTTAAAGCAACAATGCCCGACTACTTAAAGCAGTTGTTGACAAGAGTTGGTAAACGTGCTGGTTATCCATTAAAGGTTGTGCTTGTAAATGTACCAATACTCAAGCCACTTATACTCAAAATAATGAGTGAAATTCCAATGGCGGCTTCACTTGTACGCACTTGCACAGCTGTTACAATGGCTGAGGGTAGCCCACAGTTCAACGTTCTTCCGCAAAAGGCATCAGTTACCGTAAACTTCCGTACAATGCCAGGCTGCACAATTAAAGACGTTGAACAGCATATACGTGACAGTGTAAAGAATAAAGACATTGAAATCGAATTCCTTGTTGGTAAAGAATCTTCACAGGTTTCACCAACCAACACAAGAGCATTCGAAGCAATCAAAGAATTGGCAGAAGCACAAGATAGTAGAAACCTTGTAACACCATTCCTTGTAATGGGTGGTACAGATGCTTATAACTATGAGCCTGTTTGTGAAAACATCTATCGTTTTGCACCATTTGTAGCAGATACAAAACTTCTTCTCTGCACTCACGGTACAAACGAAAGACTTCCAATCGCTTGTGCAGAAGATGCAATTGCATTCTTTAAACGTTACACACGCAGAATGACAGAAAAATAAAAAAAATAAGCTTGTAGGGGACGATGTGGACATCGTCCCGTTTTTATATGCATCTTAGATAGAAAAAACTATGTAGGGGCGGGTCTCCGTGCCCGCCCGAAAATAACACATTTATCACAAACACACAAAATAAAAAAGGAACTCTCAAATTGAGAGTTCCTAATTTTTTTATCATTTGACTTATTTGCCAGCCTGCTTTGAATACTTGAGTTTGTAAACAAGACGCATAAGTCTTGTTTCGATTGGGTTGATTGGCTCAACCTTTTCAAACATCTGGGCACTAATCTGAATTTTTGCACCCTTGTTAGTGATAAATTCAATAGCACCTGCATCAAACTCGCTACCTGCAACACAAAGAGCACCATTATTCTGAAGAAGAACGGCATTTCTGCCCTTTAATTTCTTAACAACCTTTTTAGAGGTTGCAAGTGAATTGTTGGGGTCATATTTTGCGCACTTAACATTTGCACCTACAATTTGAGCAAAGTCATCAATAAGTGGTCTCATCTTCTTGCCGAGTTTTGAACAAGCAACAACATATGGGTCTTTTGTGTGTGAGATATAATTTACATCGTCACGTTTTTTGTAAACTGCACGGTGAAGCTCAACTGATTCGTTATAACCTTCACCTGCAATAATGTCGCCCGATTCAATATCAATTCTTGTAACAGAGCCGTCGCCGTCAATCAATGAAATATTGAAAACTGTGCCGTCACGTTCACTCTTACAAGCGGGGAATTCAGGAGCGTCAAGAGGCTTCTTTAAGAATTTACCCACAACATATTCGTTGATTTCTGCAAGATTTTCTGCAACTGTACCTGTGAGAGATGTGTATTTATCAAGCACATACTTTTCACAAACATCTTCAAGTTTTTTAGCAACATTGAATGCATCGTCATAGTCAACACCCATACAAACTGCACCGTGGTGAGCCATTACTGCAGCCTTTGAGTCTGAACGTGTAATTGCATCAATAACACCCTTGCGGAGTTTCTTTGTGCCGGGAAGACCATAAGATGCAATCGGAATATCCTTACCGATAATTTCTGCATTTTCGCCTTCAACATTGTTAATATCCATACCAAGTGATGAAACGATAGAAGCATTTACCTGATGTGTATGAATAACAAAATTGATTTCGGGACGAAGCTTATAACAAGCTGCGTGAATACCTTTTTCGCTTGACGGCTTAATTTCGCCCTCATACTCAAGGTCTTCAATATTTACAAGCACAATTTCTTCGGGAGTGAGTGTTTCATAGGCACGACCACTTGGAGTAATGACAAACTGAGTGTCACTAATTCTGCAAGAAATGTTACCCCATGTACGTGCGATAAGCCCCGAAGCAATCAACTCGTGACCTGCCTTGATGACAAGTTCTTTTGCCTGCATAATATCCATAATTAAAATTTCACCTCATTTTAATAGGTTAAAAAGGTGGATGAAGATGAATTCATCCACCCAAATAAATCAAGAATTATTTTGTAGCAGGTTTAACTGCAACGTTTTCAAATACCTTGTCGAAGCACTGAAGTGCCTGGTCAATCATCTTAGGTGTATAAGCAGCTGATGTGTAGAGACGGCTACCTGCAAGAGTAACAAGTCCTTCTGCCATATAAGCAGCACCCATATACTGCATTTCTTTCTTTCTTTCGCTTGTAGCTGAAAGAACACCTGGGATAGTCCAAGGACGTTTCCAGTCAACAACATAGTGCATTGTACCAACTGTTTCAAGGTGGCAGATTGAACCTTCGTTCCAGCATACGAATGGAAGACCGTGCTTAGCAACGAGTTCCTGAAGACCTGTTGTAAGTCTGTCACCCATTTCGCCAGCCTTCTGACATGCGTTCTGCTTGTCGATTTCTTCAAGAGTGAAGTAACCTGCACAGCATGAAAGTGGGTTAGCTGTCATTGTACCGCCTGTAAATGCCTTCTTAATCTTCATACCTGAATCATCAAGACCTGCACCAAGGTACTTCATGTATTCTTTCTTACCGCCGACACCGCCTGCACCTGGGTATCCACCAGCAATAACTTTACCAAAGATTGTAAGGTCAGGAGAAACACCGTAGTAACCCTGAGCACCTGCCATACCAATACGGAAACCTGTAACAACTTCATCAAATATGAGAAGTGCACCGTACTTACGGCAAAGTCTTTCAACACCCTTGTTGAAGTCATAGCTTACAGGTGTTGTACCGCTTTCAGGACCAACAGGCTCAATAAATACTGCTGCTGTACCGCCACGAAGAACGTTTGCACGAAGCTTTCTCTCAAGGTCATCAAGGTCACCTGGGAAGAATTCCTGAGTGTGCTTGAAGAGGTAAAGCGGAACACCACTTGCCTGTGTGAACTTTGAACCGGGAACACGAATACCATAACCGAGCTGGTCTGACCAACCGTGGTATGCACCACCCATTTTAAGAATGTTCTTCTTACCTGTTGCAAGACGAGCAACACGAACTGCTGTCATACAAGCTTCAGTACCTGAACCCTGCATACGGAACATCTGAACAGTTTCAACACTGTCAGAAATCTTTTTAGCAAGTTTGTATTCAAACTCGTGGAAAAGACCTGTTGAAGGACCGCAAGTGTTAAGAAGGTCGATAACTTGGTCACGAACTACCTTTGGGTTTGAACCAAGAACTGTAGGACCACCTGCCTGAAGGAAGTCAAAATATTTGTTTCCGTCAGCATCGTAAAGATAAGCGCCTTCAGCCTTTGTGAATGCGAGTGGGAATGGATAGTTGAAAGCAAGGTTGTGCTGAACACCACCGGGGATGATAGCCTTTGCTTCGTCAACTAAAGCCTTTGATTTTACACATTTCTTGCCGTAGTACTCATCTTCGTACTCCTTAAGCTTTTCAGGCTTAATTGTGTAAATTGGTTTGCTGATAAGGTCATCAAGCTGTCTGTTGATAGCCGCTGCATCATGATAGTTTGCAATTGCGTATCTTGTATCTGCCATTATTGTACCCTCCTGATTAGGAATATAGTTATTTAATCTGCCCAGCAGATTATAGTTCATAATAATTATACCATTATTTTCTTGTATGTCAAATAGTTTTTTTAAAACAAGAAAAAGCAAATAGATATTTTTTAACTACAACAAGCAAAATGGCTTAAAATAAAGGGAAAAATAGTTAAAAAACATCTATTTGCTAAATAAATGTTTAAATATTCTTAATAATTTTTGTTAGTTATTAACAACTTAATGTGCAAGTTTTTCACGAAAACATAGAAAATTATGTTAAATATTTACTTTAGACAAAAATCTTCTAAAAAGCATTATCCAAACAATTTTCTAACAAGATTTCCTGCATCGTGATTATTAAAATCGGTGGGGGAGTTTTTGAAATTTTTTAAAAATTCCCATCTTTTTTCATATTCGTAAATTGTGTCTTCCGGAATCTTAAAATCAAATTTGCAAAAGTGTGAAAAAAGCCTATTGAATTCGTCGGGAGTTGTGTTCATAGCATCAAACAGCTCTTTGTGAAGCTGTGGGTTTGCTTTTTCTGCTTCTTTGAGATAGGCGGGTAAAAATACTGCACAAGCATATCCGTGAGGTACATTATAATCTTCTGTCAGTGCATATCCCATACCATGTGGAAAGCCTGTGCCACCTTTGTTGAGAGCAAATCCCGCATAAAGAGATGCATAATAAAGTGCGTCACGTCCCTTTTGGTTTGGCGCTACGTTTGTTTGGCTCATTTCTTTAAGATATGGGTAAATAATCTTTGCTGCCATCAGAGAAAACTGTGTTGATAAAAAATCTGCTCTTGGTGAAAACATTGACTCAATTGCGTGTGCAAGAGCATCAAGTGCGGTAGAAACGGTATAATTATAAGAAAGAGAATAAGTATATTTAGGGTCAGCGATAACGTATTGTGCGTAATAGTTTTTGCCGCTTACACTCTGCTTTCTGCCGTTTTTTCGGGTTAAAACAGACACACCTGAAACTTCACTACCTGTACCCGATGTTGTGCCGATTGCAATAAGTGGCAAGGGTTTATTGATTACGGGGGCAGTGTAAATGTCATCATCAACAATGTGCTCGTTGGCTGCATACACGCAAATAGCCTTTGCAGCGTCAAGAGGTGAGCCGCCACCAATGCCAATCACAAAATCTGCATTGAATTCGTGTGCGAGCATTCCGCCGTTATAGCAATCAATTGTTAAGGGGTTTTCGGTGACTTTATCATACAATATATATATTATATTTTGCTCGTCCAAAACCTTGCATACATCATCAAGTGCACCACTCAGCCTTGCAGAATTTTTGCCGGAAACAATAATACATCTCTTGCCCAATGATTTGAAAATGTCGCCATTCTTTAAAATAGCGTCTTCTCCGCTAATAATGTTAGCAGGCATATAGAAATTGAAATTGCAACTCATAATATCAATCCTTTCATATGTATTTTAACATCTGATTTGTTTTATTTCAATAGTGGTAAAAAAAGAACCGCCACACTATTGTGCAGCGGAGCTTTATTTATGAGAAAAATTATTATGAACCTAAAGTTAGTGACTTGAAAATCAAGTCTATATATAAATAACTTCTGTACGATAGGAAAAATAGGGATTGGTGTTATACTTTATGAAAAAGGAAAGGGAAAATTTGTTGGGGATTGGGAAAAACCTACCGCACAGAAATTATGAACAACTAATTTCGCTTTCTCTTCTGTTGTGGGTATATAATACCACCATTAAAACAAAAAGTCAAGTATTTTTGCACAATAAATCATATGCATATTTGGTGAAAATGCACAAAAGACCATTTTCGCCATTTGTTGACACCTTTGGCAAAATCAACTAAAACACCCTATTGAATTTGTGTATTTTTAACAAATGAGTGTTATATTTGCTTTAAAGCACCAAAAGATATTTTTAGAATTTTTAAATTTTTTCAAAAAAGTTTGTGCAAGTTTTTTGTAAAAAAATAGAGAATAGAACATAATAATGCAAAATGTTCTACTCTCTGCCCAAAATATAATCTGCCGAAACACCATAAAAGTCGCAAAGCTTCAATAAATGCCTTATGGGTAATTCGTTTGCCCCACGTTCATATCGGGCATACATTGTCTGTGATGTTTCAAGAATTTCCGCAACCTGAGATTGTGTTAAATCGCGGTCTTCTCTTAAATCACGTAAGATTTTAATATATTTCATTTCTATCACCAGAAAAAATTATATCAAGTAAATAAATTTACTATTGACTTTAGTAAAAATCTTTACTACAATATAAATGCGAAGATTTTCGTGATATATACTTTAATTGTGTAAAATATTATTTTTAGTTTGGGGGATTGAAAATGAAAAAGATTTTATCGTGCTTAATTGCAATGCTTATTATTTGCGGTATATTGGTTGTTCCGGTCTTTGCAGACCCTATAACCGTGACCGATAAAAGAACGGGTATAACATATGAGATGAGTTATACCACATATGTTTCAGGTTGTGTTAAAGATGTCGAATATGAGTCAAACCCAGTAAGATATACAGGTGCAACAACATATTATGAAACATTTAGAACGGATATAACTTCAGATGAAGTTCAAAAATCTATTAAAGAATGTAATGATGAGTATACTAAAGCGCTCACAACAGCACCGCCATCAGCTTCAATTATAGTTCCGTTTATATTCTTAGATGGATATGTTAGAACATTAGATAACGAACAAACTTCAACTTGGATGATTTTAAAATATTTTGGCATTTTACAGAATTTAAGTGGAACAAAAACGGTTACAAAAGAAGGCATACCATTTACATTTCACGGCGATGGTAAGGGTAATATTAAAGTTGAAGTTGTAACTGACCAAATCGGTGTGAAAACAGCAAGAATAGAGCTGCCAATAGAAAGAAAACATTGGAAAGAAGAAAGAACCAATACAAAATATTCGTTGGCATATATGATGAAGCCTTCGGTGGGTATAGGATTGGCAACGGGCTATTTTGACAGCTTAGAGGAGGCCCTTGATGAATGTGTAGAAAAAGCTGATTTAAATAAAAAAATTAGCATAGAAAAGCAAACTAACTATGGCGTGAGTTATTACGGAAAAGTGTATGATAAATATATTCTGGATATTGAATATGGTTGGGTAGACAGAAGTGAGTATGAATCAACAACGAAACAATCATCAGATAAATTAAACACTACTACCAAACCATCTACAATAAAGCCAGAAAAAACAACTCTTGCTGATGGTATAACTGAAAACACTGAAAGCACAACAGAAACTACGACTGAAACAACAGTTACTGAAAGTACAACATCAAACGACATTCAGGCGAATGCAACTGTTGATGGTGAAGATACTGTGACAACGGGTGCTGAAAAAAGTAAAGTTACACCAATTATAGTTGGAGTAGTTGTCGTTGTAGCAGTTGGTGCGGTTGCAACGGGAGTTGCAATAACACTAAAGAAAAAGAGAAAATAAAATCTAAAAAAGGACTACGGCAGGTGAAAATCTGCCGTGTTTTTGTTTTGTTACAAATTTGAATTTGTAGGGATGAATAATAACGTCCGGTAGGGCGGGGTCAAGACCCCGCCACTTTTTGAAATAAAGTGCTTTTTCAACTGTTTTTTGCTATACCTATTATATATAAGGGGTTTTTGCCGTGTGGTAAAATGCAGTTTTTGTGTTATGTTTTCAGCTTTGACACTATATATTGTGGCTAAAAATATTCTTAAAAAAATTCTGCATTTTTCACAAACTTTTTTGCTAAAAGTTATTGCATTTTCACAAATAATATGTTAAAATACCAAAGCACGTGTGGAATAGGGCGAATTCTGCCCATTTCTAATAAGTGCGATATGCGTTGAAGCGGTAGGTGGCTGCACGATGATGCAGGGAATTACCGTGGAGTATGTCTGATTTTAAATCGGGCGACCAATAATGCTTTCAAAACCTTGTGGCGTAAACCCAACTGCGTCATAATGGTACTTGCAGGGAGCATTCTGCGTTGTTTTACGCCGTCCGAAAAATCAGAACCGATTTTTCGGTTTTAAAAATAGCAGGGTTGAAACACCCGGCTAGGTTGCAAGTAAAATAACGTGCCCAGAAAATTAGGAGGAAACCAAAATGGCAGCAACAAAAGGTAAGAAAATCAGAATCAGACTTAAGGGTTATGACCATGACCTTGTTGACAAGGCAGCAGAAAAGATTGTTGAAACAGCAAAGCGTACGGGCGCTCAGGTTTCAGGTCCAGTTCCGCTTCCTACAGAAAAGGAAATCGTTACAATCCTTCGTGCAGTTCATAAGTATAAGGACAGCCGTGAACAGTTTGAGCAGAGAACACACAAAAGGCTTATCGACATTTTAAGACCCTCAAACAAAACAGTTGAGGCTCTTACAAGTCTTGAGCTTCCTGCCGGTGTTGACATCGAGATTAAGCTTTAATCTTTTAGTAAAACACTGAGCAAGGTCAAGTCGGTGAATACCGACCAATAACCAAAGGAGGAAATAAAAATGAAAAAAGGTCTTATCGGTAAAAAAATCGGTATGACACAGCTTTTCGATGAAAACGGTAAAGTAATTCCCGTTACAGTTGTTGAAGCTGGTCCATGCACAGTAGTGCAGAAGAAGACTATCGAGAACGACGGCTATGCTGCAGTTCAGGTAGGTTACGGTGACGTTAAGGTTACAAAAGTGAACAAGCCAATGGCAGGTCACTTCAAGAAGGCTGACGTTGCTCCAAAGAAAGTGCTCAAGGAATTTAGACTTGAAGACACAGAATCAGTAAACGTTGGTGACATTCTCAAGGTTGACCTCTTCGCAGTAGGCGACAGAGTTGACGTTGTAGGAACAAGCAAAGGTAAGGGCACAGCAGGTGTAATTAAGCGTTGGAATTTCTCACGTCTTAAGGAAACACACGGTACAGGCCCTGTTCACCGTCACGGTGGTTCACTCGGCGTTATCGACCCAGCTCGTATCTTCAAAGGCAAGAAAATGGCTGGTCACCTTGGTACAGAGAAAGTTACAGTACAAAACCTTGACGTTGTTAAGGTAGATGTAGAAAACAACCTTATCGCTATTAAGGGCGCTATTCCAGGTCCTAAGAACGGTATCGTAGTTATCGCAGACACAGTTAAGAGAAAGTAAGAGAGGAGTTGTAGGTAATGGCTAACTTAGCAGTAGTAGATACAAAGGGCAAGAAAGTTTCTGATATCGAGCTCAACGACGGCATTTTCGCTATCGAGCCTAACAAATCAGCAATGCACCTTGTAGTAGTTAATTACTTGGCACATCAGCGCCAGGGCACACAGTCAACTCTCACTCGTGCAGAGGTGTCTGGTGGCGGTAAGAAACCATGGAGACAGAAGGGCACAGGTAGAGCTCGTCAGGGTTCAACAAGAGCTCCTCAGTGGACACATGGTGGTATCACATTTGGTCCTAAGCCACGTGCTTACGGATTCTCAATCAACAAGAAGGTAAAGAGACTTGCTATGAAGTCAGCTCTTTCTTCTAAGGTTGCAGCAGATGAGATGATTGTTCTTGATTCTCTCAATATGGATGCAATCAAAACAAAGGAAGTTGCAGCAGTTCTTTCAGCAATCAATGCTGGTAAAAAGGCTCTCATCGTTCTTCCAGAGAAAAATGACGTAGTTTACAAGAGCGCAAGAAACATCGAAGGTGTTAAGACAACACTTGTAAACACACTTAATGTTTACGACATTCTTAACTGCGATACAATCGTAGTTCTCAAGGATGCAGTAGCAAAAATTGAGGAGGTTTATGCATAATGAAACTTGCACAGGAAATTATCCTCGCTCCCGTTATTACTGAAGAGTCAATGATGGGCACTGCAGACAAAAAGTACACATTCAAAGTTGCTAAAGATGCAACTAAGGTTGACATCAAAAAGGCTGTTGAAACACTTTTCGGTGTAGAGGTAGCTAAAGTGAACACAATGAATGTTCGTGGTCAGTTTAGACGTTACGGCCGTTTCGAAGGCTATAAGGCTTCTTGGAAAAAGGCTATCGTAACTCTTACTGAGGCTTCAAAGACAATCGAGTTCTTTGACGGAATGATGTAATGATTTTGAGGTCGGGCGGTAAGGTATGGAGTTTCGACATACTCCGCAAAGCTTCCCGACGGGCTCAGTTGAGCCACTCCATTTTAAATTAAGTATAAGGAGATGAAAGAAATGTCGATTAAAGTCTATAAGCCGACTACAAACGCAAGACGTAATATGTCGGTTACAGATTATTCCGAGCTTTCAAAGGTTGCTCCAGAAAGAAGTCTTTTAACTTCTCTTAAAAAGCACTCAGGCCGTAACAGCTACGGAAGAATTACAGTTCGTCATCACGGTGGCGGAAATCGCAGAAAGTACCGTATTATCGACTTCAAGAGAGATAAGATAGGCGCTGCAACAGTATTAACACTTGAATATGACCCAAACCGTTCAGCTCATATTGCTCTTGTTCAGTATGAAGACGGCGAGAAGAGATACATTCTCGCTCCTGTTGGTCTTAAGGTTGGCGATGTAGTTGAAGCAGGCGCAAATGCTGACATCAAAGCAGGTAACGCACTTCCTCTCACAAACATTCCTACAGGTACATTCGTACACAACGTTGAGCTTTATCCAGGCAGAGGCGGTCAGTTAGCAAGAGCAGCTGGTAACGCAGCACAGCTTATGGCTAAAGAAGGCGTTTACGCACTTCTCAGACTTCCTTCAGGCGAGCTTCGTAACGTTCCTGCAACATGTATGGCTACAGTTGGTACAGTAGGTAATGCTGACCATGAGAACGTTAAAATCGGTAAAGCTGGTAGAACAAGACATATGGGTATCAGACCTACAGTACGTGGTTCAGTTATGAACCCCAACGACCACCCTCACGGTGGTGGTGAAGGTAAGTCACCTATCGGTCGTCCAGGTCCATGCACACCATGGGGCAAACCTGCTCTTGGTTATAAGACAAGAAATAAGAAGAAGAGTTCCGACAAGCTTATCATTAAGCGTCGTAACGGTAAATAATCGGGAAAGGAGCTGTCATTAAATGAGTAGAAGTACTAAAAAAGGACCTTACGTAGAAGCTAGTCTTATGAAGAAGGTCGAAGCAATGAATGCAAACGGCGAAAAAATCGCTATTAAGACATGGAGCCGCAGCTCAACAATTTTCCCGGATTTTGTTGGTCATACCTTCGCGGTACATGACGGTAGAAAGCATGTTCCTGTATATGTAACAGAAGACATGGTTGGTCACAAATTAGGTGAATTTGCTCCCACAAGAACTTACAGGGGTCATGCAGGTTCAAAAACATCTAATAACGGTAAATAAGTCGAAAGGAGTGTATTGAATAATGGAAGCAACAGCAAAGGTAACTTATGTGCGTATTGCACCACGTAAGGTAAAGATTGTTCTTGACCTTATCAGAAATAAGCCCTGCGATGAAGCTATGGCGATACTTAAATACACACCTAAGGCTGCGTGTGAACCGCTCTATAAGCTTCTCAAGTCAGCAATGGCTAATGCAGAAAACAAGAATATGGATGTTTCAAGACTTTATGTAGCAGCTTGTTCAGTTGACCAGGGTCCAACTCTTAAGAGAATTAGACCTCGTGACAAGGGCAGAGCTTACAGAATCAATAAGAAAACATCACACATCAATTTAACACTTAAGGAAGCAGAATAAGCGAGGAGGAGGTTAAGTAATGGGCCAGAAAGTTAATCCTACCGGTTTAAGAATCGGTGTTATTAAGAACTGGGAATCTCGTTGGTATGCAGACAAGAAAGACTTCGGTAACAATCTTGTTTCTGACTACGAGCTTCGTGAGTATCTCCTTAAAACACTCGCTCCTGCAGGTGTTCCTAAGGTAGAAATCGAAAGAGATGCGAAAAGAGTTCGCATCAACATTCACTGCGCAAAGCCCGGCATGGTAATCGGCCGTCAGGGCGCAGAAATCGAAAAACTTAAAGAAGTTTGCAAGGCAAAGCTTGGCGGCGATAAAGAAGTTTTCATCAATATCGTTGAAGTTAAGCAGCCTGACCTCAATGCACAGCTTGTTGCTGAAAACATTGCTTCACAGCTTGAAAGAAGAATTTCTTTCAGAAGAGCTCTTAAGCAGTCAATCGGCAGAACAATGCGTCTTGGTGCAAAGGGTATCAAAACACAGGTTAGCGGCCGTATCGGTGGTGCTGAAATTGCTCGTTCAGAGTCATACCACGAAGGTACAATCCCGCTTCAAACAATCCGTGCTGACATCGACTATGGTTTTGCAGAAGCAGATACAACATATGGTAAACTCGGTGTTAAGGTTTGGATTTACAAAGGCGAAGTTCTCCACGAGAGCCGCAAGTCACATAAAGAAGGAGGCACAAAATAATGCTTTTACCTAAGAGAGTAAAATACCGTCGCGTTCACAGAGGACGTTTGACAGGTAAGGCTTCAAGAGGTACTCAGGTTGCATATGGCGATTATGGTCTTGTGTCTCTTGAACCAGCTTGGATTACATCTAACCAGATTGAAGCAGCCCGTATTGCTATGACAAGATATATCAAACGTGGCGGTCAGGTTTGGATTAAAATTTTCCCAGACAAGCCAATCACAGAGAAACCTGCTGAAACTCGAATGGGTTCAGGTAAAGGTTCTCCAGAATATTGGGTTGCAGTTGTTAAGCCCGGTCGCGTAATGTTCGAGATTAAGGGTGTTTCAGAGGAAGTTGCTCGTGAGGCTATGCGTCTTGCAGCTAACAAGCTTCCCGTAAAATGCAAGTTTGTAACTAAAGAAGAACAGGGTGGTGAGCAGTAATGAAAGCAAGCGAGATTAGAAAGCTCTCTCCCAGCGAGTTAGAGGCAAAGCTCTTAGAGCTCAAAGACGAACTTTTCAAGCTTCGTTTTCAACAAGCCATCAACCAACTCGAAAATCCTATGAGAATCAGTGCCGTTAAGAAAGACATTGCACGAGTTAAGACAGTAATTCGTGACATTGAGCTTCACGGCAAAGAGTCTTAAGGAAAGGGAGGGCGTTCAAAATGGAAAGAAACCTCAGAAAAACATTAGTCGGCATCGTAACAAGCGATAAGATGGATAAAACTGTTGTTGTTTCAATCAAAGACAGAGTTAAGCATCCTCTTTACAGCAAAATCGTTAACAGAACAGTGAAAATTAAAGCTCACGATGAAAATAACGAGTGCGGTGTAGGCGACAGAGTATTAGTAATGGAAACACGTCCACTTTCAAAAGATAAGAGATGGCGTGTTGCTGAAATTATCGAGAAAGCTAAGTAATTAAAGGAGGCAATCATTGTGATACAGCAGCAGACTTACCTCAAGGTTGCCGATAACACCGGTGCAAAAGAATTAATGTGCATCCGAGTTCTCGGTGGTTCAGGTAGAAGATATGCTAACATCGGCGATGTCATTGTAGCATCTGTTAAAAAAGCAGCCCCCGGCGGTATCGTTAAGAAGGGCGATGTTGTAAAGGCAGTCGTTGTTCGTTCAGTAAAAGGCGTTCGTAGAGATGACGGAACATATATCCGTTTCGACGAAAACGCAGCAGTTATTATTAAAGAAGACAAGAACCCCAAAGGTACTCGTATCTTTGGACCGGTTGCAAGAGAACTTCGTGATAAGGACTATATGAAAATCCTTTCTCTTGCTCCCGAAGTACTTTAAGGAGGTGCCCTAAATGAGTAAAGTTCATGTAAGAACAGGTGACGAAGTTATCGTTATCAACGGTAAAAACCGTGGCAAGAAGGGCAAGGTACTTGAAGTTAGCCCTTCAGAAGGCAAGGTTATTGTTGAAGGCGTAAATATGGTATCAAAGCATGTTAAACCTCGCAAGATGGGTGAACAGGGCGGTATCATTAAGGCAGAAAGTGCTCTTTACGCTGATAAAGTTCAGCTTGTTTGCCCCAAGTGCGGTCAGCCAACAAGAGTTGGTCACGTAGTTGAGGTTGACGAGAAGACAGGCAAAAAAGTTAAGTATCGTGTTTGCAAGAAAGCAAGCTGCGGTGCAAAGTTTGAATAAGGAGGAACAATAAAATGGCAGTTAGACTTAAAGAAATGTACAAAGCCGAAGTTGTTCCTGCACTTCAGAAGAAGTTCAATTATAAGAGCGTTATGCAGATTCCTAAGATTGATAAGGTTATTATCAACGTTGGCTGCGGCGAAGCTAAGGACAACGCAAAGGTTGTTGACGCTATTATGAACGACCTCGGTCAGATTACCGGTCAGAAGCCAGTTAAGTGCGTAGCTAAGAAATCAGTTGCTAACTTCAAGCTTCGTGAAGGTATGACAATCGGTGTTAAAGTAACACTCAGAGGCGACAAGATGTATGAATTCATCGACAGATTCTTCAATCTTGCTCTTCCTCGTGTTCGTGACTTCAGAGGTATCAACCCTAACTCATTCGATGGTAGAGGTAACTACTCAATGGGTGTTAAGGAACAGTTGATTTTCCCTGAAATCGATTATGATAAGATTGATAAGGTTCGCGGAATGGATATCTGTTTCGTAACTACAGCTAACACAGACGAAGAAGCACGTGAGTTATTAACACTCATGGGTGCACCATTCGCTAAATAAGGAGGGGTAACAAGTGGCTAAGACATCTATGAAAGTTAAGCAGGCAAGACCTGCAAAGTACTCAACAAGAGCTTATAACAGATGCAAAATCTGTGGCAGACCACACGCTTACCTCCGTAAATATGGCGTTTGCCGTATTTGCTTCAGAGAGTTAGCACACGCAGGTCAGATTCCCGGCGTTAAGAAATCAAGCTGGTAATTAGAGCAATCAAATTTTATAGGAGGTAACTCATTATGCAAATTACTGATTCAATCGGTGATATGCTCACCAGAATCCGCAATGCGAATTCTGCAAAGCATGATACAGTGAAAGTGCCTGCATCAAACATGAAGAAAGCGATTGCTCAAATTCTTGTTGATGAAGGTTACATCAAAGGATTTACAGTAGAGGAAGACGGCAAACAGGGTGTTATTGAAATCGCTCTTAAGTACGGTCCTAACAAATCAAGCGTAATCACAGGTCTTAGAAGAGTATCTAAACCAGGTTTACGTATTTACACAAACTGTGAAGACATGCCTAAGGTAATGAAAGGTCTTGGTATTGCAATCCTTTCAACATCTAAGGGTGTTATGACAGATAAAGAGGCTCGCAAGCAGAACGTAGGCGGCGAAGTTCTCGCATTCATCTGGTAAGAGGAGGTACAGTAAATGTCACGTATAGGCAGACAGCCCGTTGCAATTCCAGCAGGGGTTGAAGTTAAAGTAGATGGCAGCACTGTTACCGTTAAAGGCCCTAAGGGTACTCTTACAAAAACAGTGCACAGCAATATGAAGGTTGAGCTTGACGGTGCTACAGTAGTTGTAACTCGTCCTGATGACTCAAACCTTAACAAATCACTCCATGGTCTTACACGTACACTCATCGCTAACATGGTTGAAGGCGTTGAGAAGGGTTATTCAAAAGAACTCGAAGTTAACGGTGTAGGTTACCGTGTAGCAATGCAGGGTAAGGACCTTGTTCTCAACATCGGTTTCTCACATCAGGTAATTATGCCATTACCAGAGGGAATCGCAGTTGAAACTCCAAACCCAAACAAAATCGTTATCTCAGGTCCTGATAAGCAGGTTGTTGGTCAGTTCGCAGCAGAAGTTCGTGAAAAGAGACCACCAGAGCCATATAAGGGCAAGGGTATCAAATATGCTGACGAGCATATCCGTCGTAAAGAAGGTAAAGCCGGTAAGGGCAAATAATAGGAGGAGAGTAAAGTTATGGTTAATAGACCAGATACAAAAGCGGCAAGACTCAAGAGACATAAGAGAGTCCGCGCTAAGATTTCAGGCACTGCTGAGTGCCCCCGCCTTAATGTGTTCCGTTCTCTCCAGCACATCTATGCTCAGTTGATTGACGACGTTGCAGGTGTTACACTTGTTAGCGCTTCTTCAACAGAGAAGGACTTCACAAATTACGGCGGAAACAAGGATGCTGCTAAAGAAGTAGGTAAGCTCCTTGCAGAACGTGCAAAAGAAAAGAACATTACTGATGTTGTATTTGACAGAGGCGGTTACGTTTACACAGGTAGAGTAGCTGCTCTCGCAGAAGGTGCCCGTGAGGGCGGCCTCAACTTCTAAGGAAAGGAGAAATTAATAATGGCTATTATTGACGCATCAACACTCGAACTTCAGGAAAGAGTAGTTGCTATCAACCGTGTTTCTAAAACAGTTAAGGGCGGCCGCATTATGAAATTCTCCGCTTTAGTTGTTGTAGGTGACGGTAACGGCATCGTAGGCTTCGGTCTTGGTAAATCAGGCGAAGTTCCGGATGCTATCCGTAAGGGTATTGAAGCTGCTAAGAAGAATCTTATCAAGGTTTCTCTTAAGGGCACATCAATTCCTCACGAAATCACAGGTAAATATGGTGCAGGTGTAGTTCTTATGAAGCCTGCAGCACCTGGTACTGGTGTTATCGCTGGTGGTCCTGTTCGTGCCGTTGTTGAAATGGTAGGTATCAAGGACATCCGTTCAAAGGCACTTCGTTCAAACAACCCCTGCAATGTAGTTCGTGCTACAATCGACGGACTTTCAAAGCTCCGTACAGCAGAGGAAGTTGCTGCTATTCGTGGCAAGTCAGTTAAAGAGATTACAGAATAAGGAGGAGTGGAGAATATGGCAAACCTTCAGGTTAAACTCGTAAAGAGTCTTATCGGATGCAAAAAAGACCAAATCGCCACTGCTCACGCACTTGGTCTCCGCAAAATCGGGGATGTGGCTACTCAGCCCGAGAATCCTCAGACACAGGGTAAAATTAAGAAGATTTCACATCTTTTAGAGGTTACTAAGGCTTAAGGAGGTGCACAAAAATGAAATTGCACGAACTTTCACCAGCTGCAGGCTCAAAGAAAGACGTAAAGCGTATCGGTAGAGGTGCTGCTTCAGGTCAGGGTAAAACAGCAGGTAAGGGACACAAGGGTCAAAAGGCCCGTGCAGGCAGAGGTATGCAGGTCGGTTTTGAAGGCGGTCAGATGCCTTTGCAGAGAAGACTTCCAAAGCGTGGATTTAACAACATCTTCGCAAAGGAAATCGCAACTGTTAACGTTTCAGCACTCAATGCATTTGAGGATGGCGCAACAGTAACAATCGAGGCACTTGTTGAAGCAGGCCTTGTAAAGAAAGCTCTTGACGGAGTTAAAGTATTAGGAAACGGCGAACTCAGCAAAAAGCTTACTGTTCAGGTTAATGCATATTCTGATGCTGCAAAGCAGAAGATTGAATCAGCAGGCGGAAAGGCTGAGGTGATTTAACCGTGCTCCGTACTTTTGCGAATGCGTGGAAAATTGCTGATTTAAGAAAGAAGCTTCTTTTCACAGCAGTAATAGTTTTAATTTATAGAATTGGTTCAGCATTACCCGTACCATTCGTTGATATCGCAATGAGAGGCGACGGACTCTTTGCTGAAGAGGGTGTAGGCACACTTATGACTTACCTTTCAATGATGACAGGTAACGCATTCAACTACGGTACATTGTTTGCACTCTCAATTACACCATACATCAACGCATCAATTATCATTCAGCTTTTAGCTGTTGCAATTCCTTATTTGCAAAACCTTTCAAAAGAAGGTGCTGAAGGAAGAAAGAAGTTAAACAAGATTACTCGTTATGGCTCAGTTTTTCTTGGTCTTTTACAGAGTGTAGCATACTACTTCTTCATTCGTTCACAGGGATATTTGATGACAGATGCTAACGGAAAAGCTTTCACAGGCTTTTCAATGGTATTCCAAGCAATCGTTGTAATTCTTTGCTACACAGCAGGTACAACAATTGTTATGTGGCTTGGCGAACAGATTAACGAAAAGGGTATCGGAAATGGTATTTCAGTTATCCTCTTTGCAGGTATCGTAGCTCGTATGCCTACAACAATTGCAAACCTCTATCAGTATCTCGACAGAGGTGGCGCATACTTCGTATTTGTTCCGATTGCTGCAATTGCTCTTGTTGCTATGATTTTCTTCATTGTTTGGATGGATAATGGTGAAAGAAGAATTCCGGTTCAGTACGCAAAGCGTGTTGTAGGTCGTAAGATGTACGGCGGTCAGAACACTCATATGCCAATTAAGGTTAATATGTGCGGTGTTCTTCCTGTTATCTTCGCATCATCAATTCTTTCACTTCTTCCCACAATTGCAATGTGGGCTCCCGGTAAGGAAGGCGGCGTTTGGAACAAGCTTACAACAGTATGGCTTGGTCAGACACATCCTTTCTACGGAACACTTTATTTCATTTTGATTATTGCGTTTGCATATTTCTATGCAGCAATTCAGTACAACGCAGTTGAAATGGCTGATAACCTTCGTAAGAATAGCGGTTCAGTTCCCGGTATTCGCCCAGGTAAGCCAACATCAACATATATTCAGAAGATTCTTAACAGAATGACACTTATCGGTGCTCTTCTTCTTAGCGTTGTAGCTATGTTCCCAATTGTTTACTCACAGATTGCAGGCCTTTTCACAGAAAATGGTATGAACCTTGCAGTTGGCGGTACATCAATTATCATTATGGTTGGTGTTGCTCTTGAAACACAGAAGCAGCTTGAAAGCCAGATGATGATGCGTCACTACAAAGGCTTCCTTGATTAATCGGAGGTAAATGGTATGAACTTAATCCTTCTTGGCGCTCCGGGCGCAGGAAAAGGAACACAGGCAGAGAAGATTTGTGAAAAATTCAATATTCCTGCTGTGTCAACAGGTAATATCATCAGAGAAGCTCTTAAAAATGGCACAGATATGGGACTTAAAGCTAAGTCCTATATCGATGCCGGAAAATTAGTTCCCGATGATGTTGTAATTGGTATTATTAAGGAAAGACTTGCTGAGGATGATTGCCAGAATGGTTTCATTCTTGATGGTTTCCCAAGAACAATACCTCAGGCAGAAGCTCTCGATAATATGGGCATCGTAATCGACAAGGTTGTTGATATCGAAGTTCCTGATGAAAAGATTGCTGCTCGTCTTTCAGGCAGAAGAGTTTGCTTAAAGTGCGGTGCAACTTATCATCTTGAATACAAAAAGCCCGCTAAAGACGGCATCTGCGATGTTTGTGGCGATGAACTTGTTCAGCGTAAGGATGACAGCCCTGAAACAGTGCTTGACAGACTTAACGTTTATCACGAACAGACAGAACCACTTAAGGACTATTACGCAAAGACAGGTAAGTTAGTAATAGTTGAAGGACAGGAAGAGGTTGCAGATACAACTGCTCTTGTCTTCTCTGTATTGGAGGATTAACATGATAGTGCTTAGAACTGCAAAAGAAATTGAGATGATGCGAAAAGCTTGTCAGATTTCGGCAGAAGCATTAAAGGTAGCAGGTGAGGCGGTCAAACCGGGTATAACAACATACGAGATTGACCAGATTGCTTACCGATATATTAAAAAGCAAGGTGCTGAACCAAACTTTTTAAATTACAACGGATTTCCTGCTACCGCATGTATTTCCATAAATGACGAGGTTATTCACGGCATTCCCTCTAAAAAGAGAGTGCTCAAAGAGGGCGATATAGTAAGTATCGACCTTGGGGCAAAAGTGAATGGTTATAACGGCGATAATGCTGCTACTTTCGCAGTCGGAAATATTTCTGATGAAGCGAAGCGGCTGTGCGACACAACAAGAGAAAGTCTTTATAAGGCAATCGAACAGGCTGTCGCAGGCAACAGAATCGGCGATATTGGCTATGCAGTTCAGTCCTATTGTGAAGAAAGAGGTTTCTCGGTTGTTCGTGAATACACGGGCCACGGTGTAGGAACTCACCTTCACGAAGACCCGTCAGTTCCGAATTACGGAACACCTGGTAGAGGTCAGCGACTTCTTCCCGGAATGATAATTGCAATTGAACCCATGATAAATCAGGGCTCAAAAGCAATAAAATGTTTGCCTGACGGTTGGACCGTCAAAACGCTTGACGGCAAACTGTCCGCCCATTTTGAACACACTATTGTGATTACAAAGGGTGAGCCCATCATTTTAACAAAGCTTGTATGAGGTGACTTATGAAGTTTTGTGAGGGTGAACTGGTCATTTGTAACGCAGGTCGTGAAAAAAATCGATTATTGTGTGTAAAAGACTTTGACGAAAAATATGTTTATCTCTGTGACGGTAAGGAGAGAAAGCTTGACAATCCGAAGCGAAAAAATCCAAAGCACGTTATAAAAACAGAGAAAATTCTTTCCGTAAAAGATATGAGTACGGACAGAGCATTGAGAAAAGCATTATCGAAAGAGGTTTAAACTTATGGCAAAACAAGATATGATTGAAGTTGAAGGTACTGTTGTTGAAGTTCTTCCCAATACAAATTTTATTGTGGAGCTTGAAAACGGACACAAGGTACATGCTCGAATTTCGGGCAAACTTCGAATGAACTACATCAGAATTCTTCAGGGCGATAAGGTAACAGTTGAATTGTCACCTTATGACCTTAATAACGGAAGAATCACATGGCGTTCAAAGTAAAAATTTTGACAGCATTTTTTAGGAGGTAATTTATAATGAAAGTCAGACCTTCTGTCAAGAAAATTTGCGAAAAGTGCAAAGTAATTAAACGCAAGGGTAAAGTAATGGTTATCTGTGAAAACCCAAAGCACAAGCAGCGTCAGGGCTAAGATAAATCGCAATGAGCTGCAACTGCAGAGCAGCTTGAATTTATCTTGGGCGCTCTCGCTCAATCGTTTCTAAAGTACTAAGGAACGATACAAACAAACCATAAAAGGCTAAACAGCCGCATTTTTGAAAATGGAGGTGCAACTGTAAATGGCTCGTATTTCAGGTGTTGACTTACCAAGAGAAAAGAGAATCGAAATCGGTCTCACATATATCTATGGTATAGGCAGAAAAACAGCCAGCGACATTGTTGCTGCAACAGGTATCAATCCAGACACACGTGTTAAGGATTTGACCGAAGAAGACGTTTCAAAGCTTCGTGAGTACATCGAACACAACGTAACAGTTGAAGGTGACCTCAGAAGAGAAACAGCATTTGATATTAAAAGACTTGTTGAAATTGGTTGCTACAGAGGTGTTCGTCATCGCAAGGGTCTCCCAGTAAGAGGTCAGCGTTCAAAGACAAATGCTCGTACACGTAAGGGACCAAAGAAGACAATCGCTAACAAGAAGAAGTAAGAAGGAGGGACTTAATAATGGCAAAAGCTACAGCTAAAAAAGGCGCTGTTACTCGCAGACGTCGTGAAAAGAAAAATATAGAAAAAGGCGCAGTTCATATTCAGTCCACCTTCAACAATACAATTGTTACTATTACTGATGTTCAGGGTAACGCTGTATCATGGGCAAGCGCAGGTGAAATGGGCTTTAGAGGCTCAAGAAAATCAACTCCATTCGCAGCTCAGACAGCAGCTGAAACAGCAGCAAAGGTTGCGATTGACCATGGTATGAAAACTGTAGAAGTTTACGTTAAGGGCCCAGGTTCAGGTCGTGAAGCTGCAATCCGTGCATTGCAGACAGTAGGTCTTGAAGTTACAATGATTAAAGACGTAACTCCAATTCCTCACAACGGCTGCCGTCCGCCTAAGAGAAGACGTGTATAACAGATAATTGGAGGTACTAAATTATGGCAAGATATACCGGTGCGGTTTGTAAGCTCTGCCGTCGTGAAGGAAAGAAGCTTTTCCTTAAAGGCGACCGTTGCTATACTGGTAAATGTGCTCTTGAGCGTCGTTCATATGCTCCTGGTCAGCACGGCCAGAACCGTAAAAAGGTTTCTGAATACGGTTTGCAGCTTCGTGCAAAGCAGACTGCAAAGAGATATTATGGTATTCAGGAAGGTCAGTTTTACAAGTATTTCTTGATGGCTGAAAAGCGTCAGGGAATTGTCGGTGAAAACCTTTTAAGAATTTGTGAAAGCCGTCTTGATAACGTTGTTTATCTTCTTGGATGGGCTTCATCTCGTGCAGAAGCAAGACAGCTCACAATTCATGCTCATTTCCGTGTAAACGGCAAGAAGGTTGACGTTCCATCATACCTTCTTAAAGCAGGCGATGTTGTATCAATTAAGGACAACAGCAAAGACAGCGTTAAAGTGAAAGAAGTTCTTGAAGCTAACGCATCTCGTCCTGTTCCAGCATGGCTTGAAAAGAATGCAGAAGAGCTTTCAGCTAAGGTTGTAAGATTACCTGAGAGAGAGGAAATCGCTGTTCCTGTTGAAGAGCATCTTATCGTCGAGCTTTATTCTAAATAATAGGCTTGAAATTATAATAACATTAGCAGAAATAATATTCTGTAATCAATTTAGGAGGGTTCTGAATGATAGGAATTGAGAAGCCCAGCATTGAAGCACTTGATTTATCAGCTGACGGAACATATGGCAAATTCGTAGTTGAACCTCTTGAAAGAGGCTACGGCACAACACTTGGCAACAGCCTTCGTCGTGTTCTTTTGTCATCACTTCCCGGTTATGCAATTACTTCGGTTAAAATTGACGGTGTTCTTCATGAATTCTCAACCATTGACGGTGTGAAAGAAGATGTGACTGAAATCGTTTTGAATCTCAAAGGTGTTATTCTTAAGATTCACGGTGATGGTCCTAAGACAATTTATATCGACGCAAGTGGCAAGTGCGAAGTTACAGCCGGCGACATCAAGGTTGATTCTGACGTTGAAATCCTTAACCCAGACCACCTTATCGCAACTCTTGAAGAGGGCGGAGTTCTTAAAATGGAACTCACATGCGACAAGGGTAGAGGTTATGTTTCAGCAGAAAGAAACAAGGAGCTTTTACAGCCCATCATCGGCGTAATCGCAATAGATTCGATTTACACACCCGTATTAAAAGTTAATTATACGGTTGAAAATACCCGTGTAGGTCAGGTAACTGACTACGACAAGCTTTCACTTGAAGCTTGGACAAACGGTACAATTTCAGCGCAGGAGGCCGTTTCTCTCGGCGCAAAAATCCTTACAGACCATCTTGACCTTTTCGTTGATTTATCAGACGAAGCAAGAGAAACAGAGACAATGATTGTTAAGAATGATGACAGCAAGGGCAAAGTTCTTGAAATGGTAATTGAAGAACTCGACCTTTCAGTTCGTTCATTTAACTGCTTGAAGCGTGCAGGCATTCATACTGTTGAAGACTTAATCAACAGAACTGAAGAGGATATGATGAGAGTCAGAAACCTCGGCAGAAAGTCTCTTGAAGAGGTTATAGCAAAGCTTGAATCTCTTAACCTCACATTACGTAAGGAAGACGAATAATAAAGGAGTGATTTTGAATGCCAGGAACAAGAAAACTCGGCAGAACAAGCGATCACCGCAAGGCTATGCTCAGAGGTATGGTAACATATCTTATCGAGAACGGTCAGATTGAAACAACAGTAACCAGAGCCAAAGAAGTTAGAGCTATGGCTGAAAAAATGATTACTATCGGTAAAGATAATAGTCTTCATTCAAAGCGTCAGGTTTACTCTTATATCACAAAAGAGTCTGTTGCTAAGAAATTGATTGAAGAAGTAGCACCTAAGTATGCAGAAAAGAACGGTGGCTACACAAGAATTATCAAAACCGGCCCCAGAAGAGGCGATGCTGCTGAAATGTGCATCATCGAACTTATCAACGACTAATGCGGTAAGGCTTTAAAAAACCAATTAACCCCTCGGGATTTTCCCGAGGGGTATTTTTTGTGCAAAAGTAATGTAACAAATCGTTACATGTCTTATTTTATAAATTTGCCCATAACCATAACACTCTTAATATCGATGTTATCGTCAAAGAGAAGAATGTCTGCATCATAGCCTTCCTTTATGTAACCTTTTTGGTTGTCAATACCGATTACTCGAGCAGGTGTTGAAGATGCCATTTTAACAGCATCACAGATTGATGCACCAACCTCCTTGTACATATTTCGTACAAGCATATCAGTTGTTGCTGCACTACCCGCAAGGCAACTGCGGTCGGCGAGCTTCATTACATTGTCTTCAAAGACCACCTCGACACCGTTTTCCTGCATACAAACTTCACCATCTTTAAGGTCAGAGGCTGAGAATTCAAGTCCATCGGTGATTAAATACATTCCATCCGCACCCTTGCACTTATAAATAAGCTTGAGTACACCAAGTGGTAAGTGTCTTAAATCCGCAATAACCTGAGTTGTACAACGGTCATCAACGAGTGCCGCCTCAACTGCACCTGCGACACGGAAAATTCCACGTTTAAAACAAGATGTAGATGCATTATAAAGATGTGTGAAATCTGAAAATCCGTGGTCAAAGCTTTCAATTGTGGTGTCATAATCTGCCTTTGTGTGAGCCACTGATACCACAATGCCTTTTTCTTTAAGCTTTACGCCTAACTCAAATGCACCGTCAATTTCAGGGGCAACACCCATTATTCTAACTCTGTCCCAACATTCAAGGAGGGGAGTGGGGTCATCTTTTAAGGGTGAGAGAATATTGTCAATGCTTTGTGCACCACGGTTTTCGGGGTTGAGATATGGCCCTTCAAAATGAACACCTAAAATATTTGAGTCCGTAGATGTTTCTGCGGCTCTTTTTATATGTTCAGTAACTTCAAGCAATTGCTCAACTGGTGCGGCAAGAGTTGTGGGGAGAATCGAGGTTGTGCCGTGAAGTGCGTGGGCTTTTGCCATCGCCTTGATTTTGTCAGCATCACAACACATACAAGAAATACCACCGCCGCCGTGAACATGCAAATCAATAAACCCTGCCGAGAGATAAAGTCCCTCGCAATCAATAATTTCTGCGTTATTTTCTTCGATGCTTTCTGCAATTTTGACGATTTTTTCGCCATCAACAAGTACAGAAATTTTTTTCACTTCGTTTTCAAGAATTACATTTGCGTTTTTGAAAAGTGTCATTATTTCACCTGCATTCCTATACAAATAATACCTTGTTCGGTAATATCAATTACACCGTATTGATTTTTGTCCCGTAATGAGCCGGGGTTGAATAAGTATAACCCATTCACATAATCGCTTTTTTGAATATGAGTGTGGCCGTAAAGCCCGATTTTACATTCCTTTAGTCGCATCGCAGACAACAAACCATTAGAATGACTTTTTACATATTCAAGATGCCCGTGAGTTGCGTAAATTTTTACACCATTTGCCTCAATCACTTCATTTCGTGGATATGTACAAGCAAAATCATTATTGCCACGCACACTATATACAAGTCTGTCGCCGAAAAGATGTTTACACTTTTCAAAATCGGCATACCCATCACCTAAAAAGATAATGATTTCAGCAGTGGGCTGGGATTCGATTGCTTTCTGCATCGTACGGTAATCGCCGTGAGAGTCAGAAAGAACAAGTATTCTCAAGAATATCACACTCCGTTAAAGCATATTATATATTGATTATACTATATTACAACCATTATACATTATCGGGAGGGTATTTTCAATGAGTAATAAAAATTTTGATGATATTATAAACGGAGTTAAAGAGCAAAAATCCTCAAAAGGTGCGGAAGATTTTTTGATGAAAAAACTAAATCCATCTCAAAGTCAACGTCTTCAAGAGGTTTTAAGTGATAAAAATGCCCTTCAGCAATTGCTTTCAACTCCACAGGCACAAGAATTATTGAAAAAATTTACGGAGGATAAGAATGATTGATATTGAAGAATTGTTGTCATCTATTAGTGATGAGGATATGGCAAAAATCAAGAATGTTGCAGATTCAATTATGAGTAATAATGAAAAATCACAAAAAAGTTCAAATTCATCGCAAAATGGCTTTTCATTGCCTTTTGATGCAGGCACAATGGGCAAACTAGTATCTCTTATGGGGCAGATGAACAAAGAGGATAACCGCACCCGACTGATAAATGACCTGAAACCTTTGTTAAGTGATGAGCGAAGACAAAAAGCAGATGAGGCAATAAAATTTTTGCAACTTATGGAAATATTGCCCTTGTTGAAAGGATTGTTTGGCAATGAATAATTATTCTTATTCTGAAATTCAAAGTATGCAGAAAAAGGCAATGGAGCGGGTAAGGGAAATGCAAAAAAATTCCGATGCAATTGTGGAATTAGCCCAACAGAATTTTGACTCTGCTTATAAGCCCAACAATGCCGAAAAAACAATAAAATCCACTGCTATAAAACCTAAAGTTACAAATATGCCACCCAATTTTCCCGAAGAGAAGCTTTTTCCCGATTTTAACGAATATTTTCGCACCAAAACTTCTGATGACCCTAAAAATGAAATTAAACATAAAGATAATAATATATTGGATAATATTCTTTCTGACCCCGACCGTCTGCTAATTTTAGGACTTCTTTTGCTTTTAAAAAGTGAGGGGAATGACGAAACGTTAATGATGGCGCTGATGTACATAATGTCATAAAAATAAAGGTGAGAAAACTCACCTTTATTTCTTTTCATTTATAAATACTCTGAATAATGGCAAACACGCAGAAAAGAATTTTTTATATGCTTCGCAATAATCTCTATCCGCCCTAGTGCGTTTGCAACCACCTGCACGGCATATGGGGTAGAATTTACATTGTTTACATTTCGTGGGCACAGCAAGGCTCTCTTTTAAAAATTCTATTGCCTTGTCACAATGGGCAAGAGTATCAAAATTTTCGTGTTCGTCATTAATATTGCCAAGTAGCCATTCGTCCGTGCAATAGAAATCGCAGGGATAAATATTACCATTACCCTCGGCAACAAATTGGTGCATACAATGACCGCACATCCCACATTGTTCTGTGGGATTGCCAAGATATAAATGGACGAGATTGTCAAAATAACGCACACTTGTGTATTGTCCCCGTACATAATCTTTGACATACATATTAAAGCATTTTATAAGATAATCTGCATACTGCTCATTTGTCATATACAGTTCACTTTCGCTCTTGTCATTAAATGGTCGCAGACAAGGAATAAATTGTAAATATTTAAAGCCCTTGCTTTTAAAATAAGAATATATTTCTTCAATATGCTCCGCACAATGCCCTGTGAGTACGGTGAGAATATTGAATTCAACTCTATGCCTTTTGAATTTTTCAACAGTGTTTGTGATTCTGTAAAAGACATTTTCTCTTTTTTCATCAACTCGAAATTTATTGTGGGCAAAATTACCGTCAAGGCTTAAGCCTACAAGGAAATTGTTATTGTGAAAGAATTCACACCATTCGTCAGTTACAAGAGTGCCATTGGTCTGAATGCTAAAATAAATTTGACTGTTAAGACGATTTTTCTCTTTAACCTTTTCAACAAAATGCTTGTAATAGGGGAGTCCTGCAATCAAGGGCTCACCGCCTTGAAAGGCGAAAGCCACACTTTCACCATTGGCAAAATTCAATGCTTTTTCTATTAAGTTGTCAGCGGTATCCTCTGTCATTATACCAAATGAAGAAACCTCACGCAGTTCCGTTACGTTGTGATAAAAACAATATTCACACCGCATATTGCAAAGACTTGATGCGGGTTTAATCATAATTGAAAGCTGTGGCATTTCTTTTTCACTCCTTGTGAAAAATATGGGCAAAAATCTATAACTTAATTATATAACAAAGCCCATTGAAAATCAACTTCTCAATGGGCTTATTATTGATTGTATTATTAGAATTGGTCGTAGTATTCTTTAATCATTCCACGACGATTTGCCTTGAAGTCTTTCATAACCTCAGTCATTTTTTCATTTAATTCTTCAGCGATTGTGGGATAAGTGCTTGTTCTGTTGTAGTTCTCACCCTTATCGTCTGTAAGAACGAACAACCAATTCTTTCGGGTCTTATCGAAGAAAGCAGGGTTGTCATTCTGCATTTTGCGGAAATACTTGAATGTAACATACTCGTTTTCAGTAAGAACAGGGTATTCATAATCTGCATATTCTTCACGTGCAAGTACGTCTTCTGTTTCAAGGGTATATTGAATTGCCTTTAATTTTTCACGTTTCATATGAAGTATTGGGTGTTCTTCAGTATGAATTGCAGTATCATTTTGAAGTACGGGCAACATTGAAACACCGTCTATAATTCTGTCAGCAGGAAGACTGTTTTTGTTGCCGTTTACTGTAATACCGCAAAGGTCAATAAGTGTTGGGAAAATATCAGCAAGAACTGAAGATTGCTCACGGGTTGTACCCGCATCCCAAAGTCCGCCGTTATTTGTCCATTTAATCATAAACGGAACTTTTTGACCAGCTTCATATGCTAAATATTTACCGCCACGAAGTTCACCGGTTGAGCCTTCAAGTGCAGGGCCATTATCACTTGTGAAAACAATGATTGTGTCGTCCATAACACCCAAGTCTTCAAGAGTGTTGAAAAGTTCGCCGAGATAATAGTCAAATTCAGTCACACAGTCAACATATGTACCCATACCGCTTGTGCCGTCCCAATCATCACCTGCAAACACAGGACCGTGTGGCCACGGAGTAGCATAGTAGGCAAAGAATGGCTCGTCAGAATTTGTAACCTTGTCTGTAATCCAATCATTTATTGAGTTGTGAATGAGAGCACTTGCTTCACTCTGGTCCTTTTTACCGTCTTTAAAGAATTCATCAGTGCCACGTACAATTTCATATTCTCCTGCTTCTTCCTCAACATAATAGAATGGAGTCATATCATTAACGTGGTGGCTACCGTAGAAATAGTCAAAGCCCTGATTTGTAGGAAGATATTCGCCGTAGTCACCAAGATGCCATTTACCGAAAGCACCCGTGTTGTAACCTGCATTCTGGAACACTTCTGCAATTGTGATTTCGTCACCGAGCATACCGTCTGCATTATTACCCATTTCAATTGAATTGAAAATTCTTGTTGATGCAAATTTTGAAGTTGAATCAACAGTGGGGTAAATAACGTTATCAGCATAGCCTCTGAATGGGTAACGTCCTGTCATAAGGCTGAAACGTGCAGGTGAGCATACTGAATAGCTTGAATAGAAATTATCAAAAGCAACACCGTCTTCACCAATGCTGTCAATATTGGGTGTATCATAAATTGCACCATTGAGAGATATATCTCCCCAACCCAAATCGTCCATCATTACAAAAAGAACATTGGGTTTGCCCGATGTATTCTTATCAATTCCGTTAAGATAATCGTCATGACCTTCCCAAAGTCTGTCAACATTGGGTTGTGAACGAAGGTTCATTGTAAGAACATAAAGTACGGTTGTTCCTGCCAAAAGAATGCTGAGAAGACTTGTTACAATAACCTGAGCACCTTTCTTTTGCCATTGTTTTCTGCCTGCCATAAAAAGAACCACAACGGCAATAATGCAAGGAAGAATAATAAGAAGATTTCCGCCTAAACGTACAAAGAAATTGTAGTCATCTGCACCTGAAAAAAGTGGATGTTCAGCGGAACTCCAACCTGCAAGACCAGATGTGAATGCACCAAAGCCTGCATCTGCACCCCAGATTGCATAATAAAGAACAATCGCAAGACCCGAAATTCCATACCCGATGAAATTCCAAACATAAAGCTTTTTAAAGATAAATATACCCAACATTGTAAGTGCTACAACAATGCACATATATGCCACGTTAACAACGGCGAGAAGATTCAAACGCATTATAAGTAATGCTAATGCAAGAATCACACCGATTGCGGCAATAATCATAGGGAATACTTTTTTGCTTTTGTCAAATAAAATTCCTTTTTTCACAAAATCCCTCCAAGAATAATATTTTACATTATTATACTATATAAAAATGAAATCTTCAATACAAAAAAGAGTAGTCCGCAAAAAAAAGACTACTCTTTTGGTTTATTCAAATGTTTTTGCACAATCACATATGATGTTGCGTACTTTTTCATTCAATAACTTAATGTCCGACCTCGACATTTCTGAAGTTTTAATCGGGTCAAGCACAGTAACTGTGATGTCGGGTGACCCCAATCTTTTCCCATTACCTTCAAAAATCAAGTGGACATTATGAAGATAGATGGGCACAACAGTTACTCCTGTTTTTTGCACAATTTTAAATGCACCGTTTTTGAAGATACGTGGCATATTTGTGAATTCTCGTCTGCCCTCGGGGAAGATAATCATTGAATGACCATCTTTAATATTTTCGGCTGCCTTATTAATAGCGGTAACAGATTGACGTATGTCAGATTGGTTTATGGGAGCACAACGCAATGGCTCAACAAAATGATTGATGAGGGGGAGTGCCGCCATAGTGTCTTTAATAACAAAGCCAAAATCAGTATTGCGAAGTGCAGATATAAGCACGGGAATGTCAGCATAACTTTGATGATTTGAAACAAACAACACGGGCTCATTTTGAGGGATTTTTTCAAGTCCGTTGACCTTGATTTTTGCTTTTGCAACTCCAAGGCAATAATCGGACCACTTGCGTGCCACTTCTGATGCTTTTGCGGCAAGATTATCAATTTTACCCTCTTTGGCAAGTTTTTCATACTTGTGAAGTTTAGGAACGGCTACAAACATTCCCGAAAGGGCAAATTTGGTAAAAAAACTGATTGTTGCTAATTTTTCTTTAAAATTCTTCATAATCACATCTCTAAATATTCAATATATTCTTCAAGGCAATAGCCTAATTCGTTAATTTTCTTTGCATTTTCAACACCTACATAGCGAAAATGCCATGGCTCATAAGAAAAGCCTGTTATATCAGTTTTTTCTTTCGGGTAACGAAGAATAAAACCGTATTCTTCAATATGTTCCATAAGCCATTTAAATTCTTTTGTATTTGCAAAGGATTCGTTAAGAATGACCTTGCCATTTGGCATAATATCAAACCCAAAGCCTGCATTGTGTTCACTTGTGCCGGGGTAAGCCCTGACTGAATTTGTTATTTCAATGGCTTTTTCTTTAGAATGACCCTGATTTATAAGATTATTTACTGAACGGGTGAAATTTCTGTCCTGTCGTTTCATTGTGCGGTATGCGGAATAAACATATATTGATATGCCATCTTCTTCTGCGGCCGCAATTAAGTCTTTTAAAGGCTGATAAGCCATTTTATCAACGGCAGTTACCTTGTAATCGTCCAATGTTAATGCATTCACGGCTTTGCCTGTTTTCAAATCGACTAAATCCCATTTAAAATCCTCAGGCAATTCGTAGTTGTTGTTAAGAAGCATAAGCTCTCTGCCATGTTTATTAATATCAGCGGGCTTTGCATAGGGCGAACGATATGTAACACTGTCATAAAAACTGCCGGTTGTTTTTACTGTTGTCGATGTGGTGGTTGTAGTATGCCTTGTTGTACTTTCCGTTGTACTGACTGTTGTACTTTCGGTAGTGCTCTCCGTTGTGGTAGTTGTTGTACTCTCTGTCGTGCTGGTAGTTGTTTCAGGGTTTGGGTTATAGTTGGGAACAGTGCGGTTTTTGAAATAAACAACACCCACAATAGCAACAGAAATACACAGTATAACAATACTGATGACAATTATTATATTGATTGTCTTTTTACGTCCGTTCATTATTCATCACCCACCATATTAGAGGATATTTTACCATAAAGTGTATGAATTTTACAATAGAATTCAAAAATTGTTAACATTTGTATTATTTTATTTTGTCCATTTGCAGAATAGTTTAAGAATAATATTGACTTTTTGTCGATTTTGTTTTAAACTAATGGAGTGAAAATATTGAAAGGGGTATTCTAAAATGGCTAAAAAACAATACACACCCGAAGAATATAAAGCAAAACTTGAAAAGAAGGCAGAGAAAAATAAAAAGTTTGCCACAACTTTCTTGAAAGTACTTGCTTTCAGCCTTGCAATCGCAATGGTATTCTGTGCATCAACAATTGCATATACTCGCACAGGAATGTATGAGTTGAGCGGTTCAAATTCAACAAATGTAGGTAATCAGGATTCAACTGGTAATGAGTCAGTTGACGGCGGTAATGATTCAACTGATTTTGGAGACAGCAATGATACACAAGCTCCATCAACAGATAATTCAAGCGATTCAACAGATAACAGTGCAAACAATAATTCTGACAATACTGCAAACAATAACAACAGTAATAGCAACAGCAATAGCAACAATAATGCTAATACAGATAAGCCTTCAACAGATTCATCAAAGGCTAATCAAGAAATTCTTGATATGTACAAAAAGGCTGTTGCAAATGCAAGAACAAATGCAAAGAATGTTATCCGCGTAAAAGATGGTGCTATTAACTACAAGGGTATCGCTGAAGCTGGTAAACTTTCAAGTGCTGCATCTACTCTTATGGGTATGTTTATGGCTAAGGATGAAGCTTCTATTGAAGAAAAGAACGAAACTTGGGAAAAAGAAAAGCTTCCTGATGCAAGTGCTCTTACTCTTAATGGAATTAAAGAAATCAAACGTGCTGATAAAGGTGATACATATGTAATTAGAGTTATTGCAAAAGACGCAACAAACCCAAAGGCAAATGCAGACGGTGTAGGTGCAGTAGCTGGTGTTATTGAAGAAAGCCAGATTACAGGTGCTATCGGTGCTGTTCCCGGTCTTTCACTTAGCAACATTAACATTGCTTATGAAAACGTAACTGCAACTGCTACAATTGATAAAGCAACCGGTAATCTTATTGCTCTTGATATTAATGCTCCTTGTATCCTTAGTCTTGATGCAAAGCTTGCTGTTATTTCTGTTCCTAATGCAAAAGTTGGTATTCAGGTTATAACAGAGTACAAAATTGAGTATTAATCAATAAAAATAAAATTGAAGGACTTGACTCATTGAGTCAGGTCCTTTTTGTTTGCGTTTATCACAGCAGGGGACTTGTCCCCGATTTTTACTTTTACTCCAACAAATTGAATTTGTCGGGGTAAATACTATCTACAAGTAATGTCATTCTGAGGAACGCAGTGACGAAGAATCTCAACCAAACAGAGATTCTTCGCGACCCTCAGAATGACACAAAGAAACCTACAACCCACAATTCATCTAACTCTATTTACTCCCTCCGTGATGAAACTGTCTGCAAAGCAGACTGAGGGAGTAAAAAAACAACAAACTCTCTTTATCAAAGAGGGGGGACGGGTGTTTTATGAATCACTCATACATCCCATCATATTGGTTATAATATATAATCTGCATCGCACCATCAATTCCGCATTTCGAATTATTCTTCCGTCTGTTTACCTAAAAATGATGCTGCAACCGACAAAAGCTTAATTTCAGTCTGTGAGGGCATACTACCATCGGGATTAAGCAATAATACAACCGCTCCGGCAACATCACCGCCACCGATAATCGGAAAAGCGATTCCCGCCTCGCTATGATTGTCATTGAGAGGATACAAAGCCTTAACGTCGGGAGAAGCGATATAATTTTCTCGTCGCTCAATAAGGTCTTCTAAATCAGTAGAAATTCTTTTGTCAATCATATCTTTGCGAGTGTTACCCGATGCGGCAATAACGTGGTCACGGTCGGTAATCATTACGGGTAATCCGGTTGCCCTGTGCAATACGTCGGTATATTGCCCCGCAAATTCAGATAACTCCCCGATTGGCGAATATTTTTTAAAAATAACCTCCCCGTTAGACGCCGTGTAGATTTCCAACGGGTCTCCTTCACGTATCCTCATTGTCCTTCTAATCTCTTTAGGAATAACAACCCTTCCCAAATCATCAATTCTTCTCACAATCCCAGTTGCTTTCATAATATATACAAAATCTCCTTGCTTTACAAATTTGTACTGTTAGTATCTGTAAAAGGCAGAGATTTATACTACCAAAAATTCTTTTGGTGGTTAGGTTCCTTTAAGCGGCAAACATATCTTACAGAAGTTGTTTCGGCAAATCACAGATTTCTTCTTCACTTAAACTGACAGCATTTTTTACAAATAATGAAAATTCGGTTTCACCTATATTATTTAATAGTTCATCGATTCCTCGAACAGTTTGTCCGTTATAGCTAGTTCTTTGGTTTATTAAATCATTTAGTTTACACCAAGAAAAATAATTCAAGTCTTTTAGATTGCGTTCAGACGTACCTAGACTATATTTTAAAATGGTTAGTGTCGAGTTGTTTATTAACTTAATCATATCTAAAAAATCATTTTTGTATTGTTTTCGAACAACACCGGTTACTGCTTGAATAATATATTTTCTAAATATCGGATCATTATCCACACTACCCGCAGAGAAATGGAAGGTTTCAAATGCTTTCATTTTCAGAAAATCAAAAAATCTATCGGCATTTGGGGCAAGACGTTTTCCTATTGTTTTGCGAGCCATAGCAATACTGTCAAGCGTCATATCGTCTACGCCGGAAGCGAATATTTGATATTTTTTAGAAAAAAGATCCCATCTTAGCAATAAATATAAATCATCTTTATATCTGCCAAAGATTAATACATTGCTTACGTTTCGCGTGTTGTGTGGTAAAGGAATATTACACGAAAGTACTGATAGAAGAGCTTTATGTGAAAATAACGCCATTTCACGTTTGCTTCTCAAGGTATCATATTCTGAAATTGGTAGTCTATATCCTTGTATAGGATCACTTTCTTCATTTTTGAAAAGTGTATTACTGTTTTTATATCCGCAAACAAACGCCTCTAACAATTTGCGGCCATATGGCGAAGAAAAACAAAACCGCTCATTAATCTCAACAATGCCCAGCAATGACAGTACAGCATATGCGCTGTGAAGAGATTGTTTTTGAACATTGGGAAGTGTTTGAGGAAGAATGTTTGAGTTGGTTTGTAAACAGTAGTTCAAGATTTTATCCCAGACGCCTAAAATGCTTTCTTCATTCCAAACCGCCTTTATCATTTCCTTGTTGATCCCTATCAATTGTTTATCTGATAAATCCAATTTTGTAATGTCTAACCATTCAAAATCGGAATTTTCTGAATTTAAAACGATAGGCGTGCTTACGTCTAAAGGATATGTGAATAAATGTACTTGCATTGGACGAGAACGATCATTTTTGAAATAGGTGTTAAATACATTTAATTGCTTTAATAAATCTTCCTCAATATGTACGTGTAGTTCCTCATCTATTTCACGAACAGCAGCTTTTCTTGGTGTTTCTACTGATTCAATTTTTCCTCCGGGAAGTTGCCAATAACCAGGACAATACTTTGAAGAATTTGATCTTTTCACAAGAAGCAGTTGTTGGTCTTGTGAAACAAAAGCAACAGCGACGGCGCTATACATAGAGTCAACGCGGTTAGTGGGCGAACGGAATTTTTCTGCCATCTGTAAAAGTAATTGAACAAAATGCGTATATAGAGTTGTGTCAAATTCAGCAGAATCTTTTATTTTGGAATATAAAACGCCATCAGAGTTCATTTTTCCTTTTAAGACAGCAATATCCTCGTTATTGTTTTCGCCAATAAAATAACACATAAGTTTTAAATCGGGATTTGTACATTTATATGTAAGCGCACGTTCATATTCTTCCACCGTGCCGGACGATGAACGTGTAGTTGGCGTGCCGATGCGATCTTTAAATATACATACAAAAATATCATATTCAGTGCTGACTTGCAGGTTAACCACATGTTGTGCATCATCTCCCTTATCGGGAATAACATTATTTTCCCATGAAATTATCTCGTAACAACATTGTAAGTTTCTTCCAATTGTTGTATTAATACGCTCGATAATTTGAAAAAATGTGTGTCTCTCACTCAAAACATCCATAGGAGATGCTAAAAAGATTTTAACAATTCTTCGGTTATCCATATTTTCTACTCCTTTGAAAAAACATTTTAAGTAAAATAAAATTTTTCCTAATGATGATATTATACCATAAATACAATTTCATTACAACCAGCAACAGCGAGGTGAATTTCACCTCGCTGTTGCTATGTATGGAGTAAAACAGCCGATTTTTACAAAAAACTTTTGGATAAAAACCAGCGAAAACCCAGTGTTTATACGGGTTTTGTCGACTTTTGTCCTATTATACCATATTCCTCTATTCTACGAACAATACCTGTTGCTTTCATATATAAAAACTCCTTTTCACTATTTAATGGTGTGGAGTTAGTATATGGAATATTGCCATTATTATACTCATTTAACACGATTCTCAGTATTTCTTTGAAGAGCTGTGAGTCTCATCTTCACGCTCCATTCGGTTCAAAGTATTCATTAATTGCTTAATGCCGAAATCATCTCGCCGATTTTTAATTTGCCGTTCTGGAACATCATACATTCTGGAAATAAATGCATCAGATGCATGCTCGAAAAGTTTTTCTAATTGGCTTTTGCTCATCCTAAAGAAATCTGCCGGAAAATTAGAAATTGCCGCATGATGAAATCCCCATTTTTTTTAATTCATCCTTAATTCATTTTCCTTCTGTACCCGAGTAATCATAATGTTTTTCTCTATACATAGTCTAGCCCTGCCTTTATTTTGCCCTTTCATAATATAAACACGTATAGAAAATCGATAATATAATCATTTTCAAAAATTTTCTTTAATTATATTTTCTCACAATAACAATTATATATGCTTCATATCCCAATGTCATCGGCAAAGAATCGTCTTTTTATAGGCAAAAATAGGCACCATACAGGCATAAGCAAAGGCACCGTTATATGAGCGATGCCTTTGTTGTGTGTTTTGCAAGATATATCTATATATTAACTTGCTTCAAATTCTCCCGATTCGGAGCCTACGGTAACAGTATAGGTTTCGCCCTTTTGGATATCGGGACTTGAGAGAATAACTACTGCAAAATTCAGCTCAGGAGTGTGCTCAATAATTGTTTTGCCGCTTTTATCTTTCAGCAAAATCTTTGTTCCGGCGGACTGATTACCAACGCTTATGGCAACTACGCCTTGCTCGGAACTACTAAAAGTCTGCGCCATACCTTGAGCACCAGTGCCGATAAACGTGCCGCCTGTAATGGTGGCACTCTTATCATAATCAAGGGTGGCAGTATCGCCTTGTGTAGGGCCGACAACCGTTGTGTGTCCACCCGAAATTTCCAACGTGCCGTTGGAATCCAAGCCATCACCGGAAGAGTTGATATAAAGGTTTCCGCCTGATATCACGATAGAGCCGTTTCCGGAGGACATTCCGCCGAAGCCTCCACCCATACCACCTTTGCCACCACCGAACATTCCGTCACGGCCACCGGTCGTACCACTGGAATCGGTACCGCCCGCAGCGTTCAGACCGTCATCACTGGCAACGAGTTTAATGTCACCGCCCATTACCTTAATATTTAAGGCTTCCAAACCCTCATAGCTTTCGGTGATGTTGAATTTACCTGCGGTAACGGTCAGCGTTTCCTCTGCATGAAGGGCATCGTCACCGGAAGCAATTTCAAAAGTACCGCCGTTGATTGTCACGGAAACGTCCGAATGAATGCTGTCATCAGCAGAGTCAATCTTAAATGTACCATTGGAAATTAAAATGCTGTTTGCGGCTTTCAGACCTTTCATACTGACAGTATCTGTAGTTGTAGTAGTGGTAGAACCCTGATTTCCGCCGGGACGCATCTCTCCGTGTCCGCCGCCCATAAAACCACCGTAGTTACCGGAGGATGCTTTGGTTCCGTTCTCAGCACCGCCGCCGACAAGAAGGTCAAAGTTTCCGCCTTCGATCTGCAAATATGCACTTGCAGCAATACCGTCGCCTTCCGCTTCGCCGTTTATACTTCCGCTTGAAATATAAATAAAGCCCTTAGAAGTGTCATCCGTGTTTTCACAATGAATAACATCCTTGCCGGCATCAATATTAAGTGTGGCATTTACAATTCTTACGCTGTCGTTGGCATCTAAACCGTGCGATGATGAATTAACCGTGTAAGTTCCGCCCGTAATCACCAAATCATCCTTGCAAACAACACCGTGCGCTGCTGGAGAAGTGACCGTCAAAGAACCGGTGCCGTTGAAGGTCAAGTCCTGCTTGGAATATACCGCTCCGTCGATGTTGTTCTCGTCAATGGCGGTAAAGGTGCCTCCGTTGGCAAGTACGTTCTCCGTTCCTTCCGCCAAAGTAACGAACACCTTGTCTGCCTCAATGATATATAGTGCCGCAGAGGTGGATTTCGTGATATTGATTCCGTTAAAAACAAGCTGCAGCTTTGCCGTTTCCGGTGCGTTCACCACAATCATACCGTCAGAAAGATTTCCGGATATGACATAGGTTGCTTCCTCCGTAATGGTTACGGTGGAACCACTGATTTTTACACTACTCGAACTTGCCGTGGCGGTCGTTCCGTTTAATTTGATGGTAACGGACTTGCTCGCATCGTACTCGGTCTTTGAATCACGGTCAGTAAACATATCCGCATCGGTTTGCGAGAAATCCACATCCACCGGATCAGAATTTGAATCTGTGCCATCTCCGGTTGTTACTGTACCGGCGTTATTGGAATTACTGTCATTATCTTTATTGTTATCTCCACCTGTGTTGTTATTCCCACATCCCGCAAGCAATCCAAGCACAAGCAAAAGGACAAGAACAACAGATAAGCATTTTTTCATAGACATTCCCTCCTTACAGTTCCGTACCGACGGTCTCCTGCTTGGAAACGGTAATTTCAAGATTACCGTTTCTGCAACGGATCTTATCGATCATCTCTTTTTCGCGAGCAACGTCACGCAAGGTAATATTGTAGGTCACCTTAAACATACTGCCCATATTGGTGCTCTTGACGCGTACCAAATCGTGGGCAGCTGTGAACTCCGCGAAAATGTCGTCAAAAATGCTCGAATAGTCCAAATCCTCCGGAATGGTAACGGTGAGCGTTTTATACATCTCCGCGTTCTTTTTCGCGCCCAGGTCGAGGCAGTTGTACAGCACGTACACAGCACACATAATAATGGCAAATAAAAGCGCATAGCCAAGATAGCCCATACCGGCAATCAATCCGGCACCCATCGCTAAAAACAGGGCGCAAATCTCCCTCGCCGTACCCGGAACACTGCGAAAGCGCACAAGGCTGAACGCGCCCGCAACCGCGACGCCTGTGCCCACGTTGCCGTTAACCATCATAATCACGACACACACAACCGCCGGCAGAAGTGCCAGTGTAATGACAAAGCTTTTTGTGTACCGCGTGCGATACATATACGCGAACGTCATTAGCAAACCGATCACAAATGACACGCCCAAACAAAGCAGAAAATCCGTCACACTAATAACCGTGGTTAAATCCGTATCAAACAAGCCCTTAAATACATTGTCAAGCATCCTCTGTTACCTCCAACATATTGTATGAATTTATCGTATGTGTTTGCGGGAAAATCAGCATCCTGTATGCTGTTCCGTATTTCGAAAACGACGTCTTATATATTTTTTCCTTCGAGAGCAGCGCTGTCATCCACAACGGAATTCCGCCGCTGCATTTTATTTCCATCAGCACGTTTCCCTCCGGCAGAATTCGTGTGCCGTAGACGTCAGACCGGAGGGATAGATCTTCTTGTCTGCACAGAATCGTATCATCAAACGTTACACGGAAATCCGTGCCGTCATTAGCGTAATACGCCTCTCGTTCATAGGAAAGAAAAACGGTGGGATGAAGCGAGCCGTAATGATCGAGAAAATAGTCGATTTCATTGGCAATTTGC
>JAZNZJ010000076.1:0-5606 GCA_045594885.1 Candidatus Fimenecus sp.
GCCTTTGCTTTTGCAGTGATTTCGTCCGCCTCTGCCTTTGCTTCAGTTTTGAGAGCATCTGACTCTGTTTTTGCCTCTGAAACATTCTTTTCAGCATTTTCACGTGCTTCTGCAGTAATCTGGTCGGCAAGTTTTTGTGCATTAAGAAGTGCCATTTTAAGACTTTCTTCGTCTGCACGATATTCTTCAATTTTCTTTGCAAGAATAGTAATTTTCTTTACAAGGTCGCTGTTTTCTTTGAACATCTGCTCATAAGATGCAGAAACTTCAGTTAAGAAATTATCAACATCTTCTGCACGATAAGAGCCACGGCCTGTAGTTTGAAATGATTTTTCTTTAATTTTATCAGGTGTAAGCATCAAAATTTCCTTCCCATTCTGCCCATAATGGCTATATTTTCTAACTTATATGTATGTTTTTAGAAAAACATTCCGTTATTTTCAAGTTCGTCAAGTAAATCGCCCATAACATCAACATTATATGGAGTGATTATAAATGTGCTGTTTGCAACTCGCTTAATCTGACCGTTGTTTGCATAAGCAACACCTGTTAAAAAGTCGATAAGGCGACGTGCCACATCTTTACTTACTGATTCAAGGTTTAAAACAACTGTTCTTTTTTCATTAAGATTGTCAGCAATGCCGAGTGCTTCATCAAATTTTTCAGGCTTTGAAAGCACCACCTGAAGCTGTGCTGTTGTGTGAATATTAACTACTTTATCCTGGTCAGAATTGCGGGGTGTTCTTTGTGCTGGTCTTGAGGGTCTTGGTTCACGTTCTTCATAAGTGTCTGCACCCATAAATGCGCCTGTATCCACATCATCATCGGGATAGTAACCGTCCTCATCAACATTAACGATGTTTTTGATTTTGTCTAAAAAACTCATTTTAATTTCCTCCTGCATTAATATATTCTCGGGCCAAAGATTGAAGAGCCTATTCTTACAAGATTTGACCCACATAAAATTGCTTGACTATAATCTCCGGACATACCCATCGATAATATATTCATATCTATATTATCTAATTTTTTTGCCTTAATGTCAACATAGATATTGTATATATTTTCAAAAAATTTACAAAGTATTGTATTATCTTCGCATATGGGGGGGATTGTCATTAGCCCTTTTATGCGAATATTATCAATTTCGGAGATTTCATAGAGATTTTCGTAAAATTCTGATTTACTGAATCCTGTTTTACTTTCTTCGTCACCCACATTGATTTCAAGAAGGACATCAGTCACAATGCCTTTTTTTGCAGATTGTTTTGCAATTTCTTTTGCAATTTTCAAAGAGTCAACTGATTGAATCATATCAACCTCGCCTACAATCTGCCCTGCCTTATTGGTCTGAAGATGCCCAATTAAATGCTTTTCAACTCCATCAAGATGTAAATCCGGCTTTTTGCGAAGCATTTCTTGAACTCTGTTTTCACCAATTAGATTTACGCCATAATCCAATGCATAATTTATAAAGATGGGGTCAACAGTTTTTGTTACTGCCATAAGACGTACATCTTCAGGCTTTCTGCCACTTTTAATTGCACTTTCTGCAATCTTTTCATTGATTACGTCAAGGTTATATTCAATATCTGCCTTACGTTTTTCAAGAAACGACTTTTCCATTATACAAATCAACCCCTTCTGTAATTATTGTGTCATACTGCTTTACGTATGCGGAATCGTCAACCTTCTCTATTATTGAATAATCTTCTGTTGAAGATATAATATTAATCTTTTTGAACTGAATTATATTTCCGCTTTTTACAAAAACACCTTTTTCGCCGTCTTGCTCACGGATTGCTTTGTTATTAATTCTTATTCCTGTGTATTCGTCAAGAACAATTTCGATTTCCTGATGTCGCAAATTCGCAACGTGACGATTCATAACATTGCATTTAAGCACCAATGCAACCTGGTCATTTTCTTTATTGCCCTTGCTTACAACAGTACATTTGATTGTACCCACAGAAGTATTGGGCGCATTGACAGAAACTGTCTTACCCGCTTCTAATTCGCCTGAATCATTGTAAGGAATGTTACAGAGAATATACCAGTCAAACGCATCAACCAATTTGCCCATAACATTTGATGCAACATCCTGCTTTTGTGAAGCAAGTAATGATGAAATCTTTTCACAATTAACATTTGTTGCTTCGCTGTAGCTTATTACATTTTCATAACCGTCAACCGAGCCTATATAATAGCCCGAATTAGGCGATGCAACTGTTGTGTAGCCTACTGCCTTAGCCTGAAGAGATACTAATTCTGCCTCAAGTTCTGAAAGTTTCACATCAACTGACAATTCTTCACCCACGGCAAGTTGACGTGCTGTAATAGCATCACGCAGGTCTGTGAGTGCATCTTCAAAATCACTGCCTATTTCTAATCGTGATGATGATATAAACGCAATACAAGCATCGTCAATTAAGTCATTATATGATGACGGCGCATTTGTACCAAGTCCCACACGATTTTTTAACTGTTTATAATAATTGATTTCTTTTTCTAATTCATTTATACGTGCATATGCCGCCGCACTGTCAGCACTTTGGAACACCACTGCAACGGGTTCACCACTGCCCACACGTTTGCCGTCTTCAGCAATTGAAACTACTGTACCACTTGAATTTTCAGCTACAATATAGGTTTCATCACGCACTATAAATGCATCTGCGCTTACAACCGTCTGAATGTCTCTTTCTAATGCCAGTTCAGTTTTATAAGGATTTGTATTCATTTGAACAACCTGATAAATGAAATAGAGAATGATAAATATTCCCACAAGGGAGTATGCAATATATTTAATTGTATTTTTATTGATTTTTTCCATCACTGTACCTCCTTAAAAATTCATTTATCAAAGAAAAAACATAGTTGTACATTTCGTCTGTGTTTTCATAATCATCGGGATAAACCCAATTAATATTCTCATTTTTTCTAAACCAAGTCAATTGACGTTTTGCGTAATGTCTTGTTTCAATTTTAAGACTTTCAATACATTCGTCAAGCTCTTTTTCACCATTGAAATACGGTGCTAATTCCTTATAACCAATTGCCTGACAAGCGGTAGTATCACTACTTGTATTATAAAAATCCTTTGCCTCGTCTAAAAGTCCGTTTTCAACCATTATATCAACACGAAGATTGATACGGTCATAAAGCACATTTCTGTCACGGTAATTAATACCTAAATAAAGCACATCATATGGCGACTCTTCTTCACGTGAAAGAATTTTCTGCTCGGTCATTGTTTTACCTGTTGCCTTGTAGATTTCAATGGCACGAATAATTCTGCTTTTATCGTTAAGGTGGAGTTTACTGGCTGTTTCAGGGTCGATTTCTCGCAACCAATCGAGCATAAACTCTGCACCTTTTGAGTTAAACATTTCTGTTAATTCATTTCGCAACTGAGCATTACTTTCTTCTTTTGAAAACTTAATATTTTGTAGCAGAGAATCAATGTAAAGCCCCGTGCCACCTGCAATAACAGTCAAATCACCCTTATTATGTATTCTTTCGATACATTCTTTTGCAAGTGTTACATACTCTGCAACACTGAACTTTTTATCAATTGGCTGAAAACCAATTAAATGATGGGTAATCCCCTGCATTTCGTCTTCTGTTGGCTTTGCAGTTGCAATATTCATTTTTTCATAGATTTGCATTGAGTCTGCTGACACAACTTGTCCACCGAAATTCTTCGCAATCTCAATTGACATTGAAGTTTTTCCGGATGCGGTTGGCCCTACAACTGCAATTACGGGAATTTTTTTCATAAATTATACCCTGCCAAATTGTTTTTCTAATTCATATTTTGAGAGTTCAATCATCACGGGTCTGCCGTGAGGACAAAATCTTACTTCGTTATCATTCACCACTTGCTTTGCAAGGGCTAAAAGTTCTGCGTCAGAATTATCGTCACCCGCTTTAATAGCACTGCGACAAGCAACATTGTGATAAATCCAGTCAAGATGCTCATTAGTTATGTCACGGCGGTTTTTAGTGAGATATTCTGCAATTTCACTGATTAGCGGTGCAATTTCGCAACTGTCTAAATCCATTGGACAACTACGAACAATCACTGTACCGTTACCGAAATCTTCTATATCAAAGCCCGACTTTGCGACAGTTTCGAAGTTTTCGGTAACTGCAATATATTCCTCTTTGCCGAGAGTTACGGTAACGGGTGCTAAAAGCATTTGACTACCGCTGTTTTGCGTTTCTGATTTAAGTTTATTGAATAATATTCTCTCGTGTGCTGCGTGTTTGTCAATCACACAGAGTTTTCCGTTTAATTCAATAAAAATATATGTTTTATATGATTCACCGATAAGGCGAATATTGTTTTCTTCTTTTGGAGTTTCTGTTGCAATAACAGTTTCGGTTTCAATATTTTCTTCGGGGATTGAAATAGGGAATTCAATGTTGAATGGGTCATCATCGTCATCGGCAACATAATCTGTCTTAACGTCGGACACAAATGATGTTTGGGATAAAGGCTTTAAAACCTTTTCTGTATATGCAATATTTTCTTCAACGGTTGTCTGCCTAAACTCCTGTTGAGGTTTTGCGAAAATGTCATTGAACACCGTTTTCTTATCGGGTAAAACTGCTTGTTTAAGTGATGTATCTTCACTCAATGCGGATTTAACTGCGTGATAAACTGCGTCAAAAATCGCCTTTTCGTCAGAGAAACGAACTTCAATTTTTGATGGGTGTACATTAACGTCAACGAGTGTTGGTGGTAATGTGATAAAGAGGACACCGCCTGGGAATTTACCAACCATAACGCTATTTTTATAAGCACCCTCAAACGCAGCCATAATTGTTGTATTTTTCACACTTCTTCCGTTTACAAAAAAGTATTGCATACCACGTGAGCCACGGCAGTTAAATGGCGGCGTTACAAGACCTTTTACACTCACATTGCCAAGAGTGGAGTCAACACTTAAAAGACCGTTTGAGAAGTCTTTACCGAATGCAGAGAAGCATACATTTTGAAGATTTCCGTCACCGTTGGTTGTGAATACCTGTTTACCGTCACGTATAAAACGGATGCTGATTTCGGGGTGAGAAAGTGCAAGTTTTTCAACTGCAGATGCAACATAATTGCCCTCGCTAACGTCCTTTTTAAGAAATTTCATTCGTGCGGGGGTGTTGTAGAAAAGTTCACGGACAATCATAGTTGTACCCACGGCACAACCTGCGTCGGAGAAATCTGTTATAATTCCGCCCTCGATTGTGAGACTTGTTCCCATTTCTTCAGTTGCAGTTTTGGTAATCATATTCACCTTTGAAACTGCGGCGATTGATGGTAATGCTTCGCCACGGAAACCGAGAGTTAAAATAGTGTTCAAATCTTCGGCAGTTTTGATTTTACTTGTTGCATGGCTTACAAATGCGGTTTTAACATCTTCACGGTCGATACCGCAACCATCGTCAGTAACACGGATATATGAAATTCCGCCGTGCTGAATTTCAACTGTTATGGAGGTAGCACCGGCATCAACGGCATTTTCCATAAGTTCTTTTACAACGGATGCAGGTCTTTCAACCACCTCACCCGCTGCAATTAAATCAGCCATATGTTTTGGGAGTTTATT
>JAZNZJ010000077.1:0-6887 GCA_045594885.1 Candidatus Fimenecus sp.
GATTTGACGGCTTCCCCATTGAAGCAGAAATGCTTTCACGTTTTCGCACACAAACCCAACGTGCAAAAATAATAAAACGTGTAAATGCGGGATTTATCGACATAATTGTTGGTACTCACTCACTTATTGCAAAGAATGTGAAATTCAAGGATTTGGGACTTCTCATTGTTGATGAAGAACAACGCTTCGGTGTTGCACAAAAGGAAAAAATAAAAGAAAAGTTCCCCGGTGTTGATGTGCTGACTTTGTCTGCAACACCAATTCCCCGCACACTCAATATGGCAATGTCGGGAATTCGTGATATGTCGGTCATTGAAGAAGCACCTTCCGACCGTTTTCCCGTACAGACCTATGTGGTTGAACATAATCTCCCCTTACTCTGTGAGGCTATGGAAAAAGAACTCCGCCGTGGCGGTCAGGTATATTTCTTGCATAATCGTGTTGAAACAATTGACGGTGTTGCTAATTCCATTAGAGAATTCTTACCCGATGCACGAATAGCCGTAGCACACGGTAAAATGAATGAAGAACAATTAAGTGACATTTGGCGTGACCTGATGAATGGTGAAATCGACATTCTTGTATGCACAACCATTATCGAAACAGGTGTTGACGTACCAAATGCAAACACTCTCATCATTGAAGATGCCGACAAATTAGGACTTGCACAACTTCATCAGTTACGTGGACGTGTAGGCAGAAGCGCTCGTCGCGCCAGTGCTTATCTTACTTACAAACGAAATAAAAATCTTACTGAGGTTGCATACAAGCGACTTCAGGCAATAAGAGAATATACTGAATTTGGCTCGGGCTTTAAAATTGCAATGCGTGACCTTGAAATTCGTGGTGCGGGTAACCTTTTAGGTGCACAACAGCACGGTCATTTAGCCGCCGTCGGTTATGATATGTATATGAAACTGTTAAGTGAAGCCATTAGTGACGAAAAAGGTGAAGTGCCAAAACGCAAAAAGGAATGTCTTATTGACCTTCAAATCAATGCACACATTCCCGATAAATACATCTCTGCACTTGCACAAAGACTTGCAATTTACCGAAGAATTGCCGATGTGCGTACTATTGAAGATGCCGAAGATGTACGTGACGAACTTCGTGACCGATACGGTGATATTCCCCCATCAGTTGAGGGACTTATTGAGGTTTCGCTTTGCAGAAATACTGCGTCAGCCCTTGGAATTTACGAAATAGGTCAACGTGGTGACACAATATATCTTTATTGTGAAGAAATAAATACATCTCTTGTACTTGAGATTTCATCAATTCTTCGTGGCAGAGTTGGTGTTACCTCAACGGGCAAAAAGAGTATAAATGTAAAAAAATTACCTGACCAAAATTCTCTTGACACATTAAAAGAGATTTTTGGGGCTGTGGAGGCTTGTAGAAAATGATTGGAACAATTGTAAATGTTTCTACAATACTGATTGGTAGTGTTGTAGGCAGTCTTTTTAAAAAAGGAATTAAACCCGAATACACAAAACCTCTTATGAATGCTATGGGTCTTGCCGCAACAGGTATTGGCATAAACTCAATTGTACAGAATATGCCCAACAGCAAATATCCCGTACTTTTCATTGTCAGTCTTGCTTTGGGCAGTCTTATCGGCAATATGATTGACATTAACAAGAGGTTTGATAACCTCATTGAAAAAAGCGGAAAAAGTGAATTGGGAAAGGGTCTTTCAACAGCAATTCTTCTTTTCTGTATAGGCAGTTTATCAATTTTAGGCCCTATTAATTCTGCCCTTTATAATGACCACACCTTTCTTTTCACCAATGCAACACTTGACCTTGTAACAAGTATGGTACTCGCATCAACATACGGAATTGGTATTGCAATTGCCGCAGGTGTATTGTTTTTGTGGCAGGGCGGAATATACCTTATTGCAACTCTTGTGGGCGGATTTATGAGCCCCGAAATGATGTGCGAAATCAGTATTATTGGCGGATTTTTAATTGCATCTTCGGGTATTAGTATTCTTGAGATTAAGAATTTAAAAACACTCAATATGCTGCCCGCACTTGTTGTGCCTTTAGTATGGTTCGGAATTCTTAAAGTTATTGAATTGTTTTGATATATCCCCATTGAAATGAGGTGTTAAAATGAAAAAACGGCTATCCCCCGTGCTTATTTTTGCGGGATGTGTGAATTTAGTTTTATTCTTTATTAAGTTTTACATAGGAATTCGCACTAACAGTCAATGCATTTACACCGATAGTATCAACAATTTGATGGACGCTCTTTCACTCTGTCTTGCGATTGTGGGAATTTCTTTCATAAATAAACCCGCCACAAATAACTTTAAGCACGGTTTTGGAAGAATGGAGGATTTGACTTCGTTTATAATGTCATTGGTTATGACAGTTGCGGGACTTGGCTTTGCCTACACCTCATTAACTCGTCTTTTCTCCCCCATTCCCGTATGGTATTTCACAAAATATGCCATTATTATAGGTGTCACCTGCCTTGTGAAATTGCTATTGGGTTTGGTATTCTCAATCAGATATAAAAAAGAAAATTCACCGGTTATTAAAACCGTTATGCTCGACTCTTTTCTTGATTGCGGAATTACAGCGGTGACAATTGTGTCGTTCACTCTTTCAAATTATGTCGGATTTATGTTTGATGCATTTTTCGGGCTTATCATCAGCATTATTATTGCTGTTGCGGGAATTAGACTTATAATCTCTTCCATTGGTGAAATTCTCGGCAAACATAATGAAGAAATCCACAGCATTACAGAAAGAGAAATTACAAATATTTGCAAAAACACCTCATTTATGATAAAAAATATTGAAATTCATAGTTACGGTAAAGCTAAAAACTATGTTACAATTACTATGGTATCACCTGAACAAGATTCAATCAAAACTCAATCTGTTCAGAATACAATAAAATCAAGGCTTGAAGATATGGGGTATGCTTCGGCTATTGAGTGGGAGGTCATCTCATGATGAAGGAAAAAATTAAAAAAGGCTTTAAAAAAGCCGGTAAAATCACCCTCATTATCCTTGCGGTGATTTTAGCAATTATAATTGTTCTTTGTGTATTCGGGTGCATTGCCAACCCCATACTTAACAAAGGACATATGGAAAATGTGAATTCAATATCAAAGGTTGAATATGAAAATCAACTCGTGCCTCAAAAGGACGCAGACGGTGTTTGGACATTCACTACCGACAATGACCTGAGAGTTATGCAGTTGACTGACGTACATATCGGTGCAGGTTGGATGTCAACATCTAAAGACACTATGGCAATCAACGCAGTTGCAACAATGATTAGAGTTGAAAAGCCAGACCTTGTTATTGTTACGGGTGACATTGTATATCCTGTTCCATTTCAGGCGGGAACTTTCGATAATATGAAATCTGCCGAGATTTTTGCAACTCTTATGGAAAATCTTGGTGTTTACTGGCTACCCGTTTTCGGTAATCACGATACTGAAAGTTATTCAAAATATACCCGTGAAGATATTTCGAATTTCTATGCTGATGAGAAATGGCAGTATTGCCTTTTTGAAGACAACTCTGACGACAATGTTGACGGCTTCTGCAATTTTGTTGTTAATGTGAAGAATTCAATGGGCATTATCACACAATCCCTTTACACATTTGACTCTCATTCATATGTTGATAATGACTATTTAGGTCTTTTGTGGAAGTACGACAACATTCACGACAATCAGGTTGATTGGTATAAAAAGAATGTTGAAAAATATAACAATCAAAATATTGCGCTCATAAATTCGGGCGATTTTGAAAACAAGGCTGAATTACTTGAAAAATACAGTGTTGCAAAATCACTTGCATTCTGGCACGTGCCCGCAAAGGAATATCTTTCTGCGTGGAATGAATTTGTAGCTGCAAACTATCAGAATACTGAAAATGCAAAGCACTATTACGGCGTTGTTAAAGAGGGCGGTAAGCTTGTTTATTCAGGTGTATATGACGACAATATTTTTGAAGCGATGCAAGAAACAGGCAGTACAAAAGGTATTTTCTGCGGTCACGACCACGTTAACAATTTCTCAATTGAGTACAAGGGAATACGCCTTACATATGGTTTGAGTGTTGACTATCTTGCATACAGCGGTATTTCAAAGCTTGGCTCTCAAAGAGGTTGCACAATGATTACAATCACCCCCGACGGAAGCTTTGACTGTACTCCCGAAAATTATTATCAGGACAAATACGCAACTGATATGAGAGAAGAAGTTACAATGCAGGATTTGGGCGAAGCAGAATAAACAAATTACATAAACGCATAAATAAAACCTCCCACACGGGAGGTTTTTTATTATATAAATCATTATTTAATTTCGTCTAAATTTGCACCTTTTGTTTCTTTTACTTTGATTGTAAACATTATTGCGGCTATGGTTACTGCGGGGATTGAAACTGCAAGACAAGCCCACCAAATGTCCATAATTGTCATTCCCACAATTGTGAGTACATATCCCACGGCTAAACCGATGATTACAAGTAATCCCTCTGCGCCCACAACAGATGCACGAATATCCGTCGGCACTTTTTCGGTCATCATAACATTCATATAGTCACGGCCAATCCAATACGAGCCCTGATAAAGACCTGCAAGTGAGCCTATAAAATAAGGATTCCAACCCTTGAGAATTCCCGTTACAAAGAGAATATATCCTGTTACACAAAGAATTGAAAAGCCCGTAACTGTGGTTTTTCTGCCTAATTTATCGGCAATAAAGCCTGAAAGGAATGTGATTGTGGCATAAACCACGGGCACCATAAACAATGCCTTTGTTATTTCACTTGTACTCATACCCGCACGGTGCATTGAAGATTCAAAATACAATGCGATTGCAGGCATTGCCGAGTCAAAAATAATATGGGATATAATCAGCATTTTCGTATCTTTATTAGCGAAAATATATTTTACACCATTAAATACACCTGACTGATTTCTTTGTGCCTCTTTTTGTTGCTTTTTAAGTTCTTTTTCCTTTTCACGTTCTTCATAGGGACGTGAGAGATATGCAATTCGGTCATTTATGAATACTTTGGTATCTTTTGCAAACAGAATAACCAATAACACGGCAACAAAGCCCACCAATGCGGGTACTAAAAAAATTTTTCGCCATTGTGTTGCATCGTCACCCATTAAAATATCACGAAGTGTGGGAATTAGAATAACACCTAAAATACCGAAGCTTTTAAGAAAACTATAAATTTTTGCACGGTGACGGTCGGGTGCTTCTTCAAGAATATAAATAATCTGAATGTCGTGCCCCATAAAGAAACTTATAATCGCAAAGCCCACAAGGAACATTATGTAGCTCGATGACAAATGAATTACCAAAAGTCCCACCGCCATACCAAGAGTTGATATAGCAAAAAGCGGTTTTCTGCCCCATTTATCCGCTAACGCCTTGTAAAATGGTGTTATAATGCCTAAAACATATGTAAACACACCGATACCGGAATGAAGTGCAAGACCATCTTCATAGGTATAGAATTTGCCCATAAATGGATTGTTCACAAAGAATTCGGTTACAAATGATGATTGCACGGTAACTGTTAAGTTACTTGTTACCTCATCAAGAATGTTGACAATTGCAATAAGCATTAACAAAATGAAGAAATATCCGCCATAAACACCCTTTGTTTTTGCACGATTAAGACGGGCTAACTGCTTATTTTCACGGTCAATTACTTTTTCCTTTTTCATTTTATCCTCCCCTTTTGTTTAATTATATAACACGTCGTTGATAATTACAATAAAATTCTCATAAAATAACGGCGGGGTCAAGACCCCGCCCTACCATTATTATTCTAATTAAAATCCGCCGCCGGTGGTGATTACATACTTAATTTCGGCATCGGCTTTATCAACCATAATTGTATCTATTTGAAGATGCTTAATATAAACTTCAGCGGTATAGCTCCAAGTGCCTTTTTCAATTATGCCGTCTTTGTTGATTCTTACTCTTACAATCGGGTTAGCATAATGCACTTTTATATCTGCCTCTTCAAACTTAATATCAAAATCGGGGAACTGCTCTGCCGCTGTTGCAACATTACCGAGAACATTGATTGCGTGACCAACTGTTCCGCCCTGTGCATCGCCGTAAATACCGTCAGTCTGTTCAACCATAAGCATTTCGATTACGGTGTAATCGCCCTCTTTATATGCCTTGAATTTGTCAACGTCAGAGGCAACAAGATTTGCATATCCCCCTGTAATTCCGCCATATGTAGTTGAATTCTTTTCAAGCACTTTATTTATTATCGGTGTAGCAATTTTAATGAAGAATCCCAACGCACCATCGCCATCATTTACAACGAGTTTGGGCATTGACATAACCTGTGAAGACTCTGCAGTTGCGTGAGATTTTGTCGCTGCCTTTTTATAGAATTCTACAACCTGCTCTTTTGACCAATCTGCAGGATTGTCAGATGCGGGTTTATTGTTTTGTGTTTGATTGTTTTTATCAGCCGTCTGTGAATTATCAGTATTCTGTTGTTGATTTTGATTATCACCAGTATTATCAACAGTATTGTTCTGCTGATTATCATTTAAGTCAAAATCATCATTGTTGTTTTCATTAAATGATTCACCTGCATTACTGCTGTTGACATTGTTTCCGTATTTCTCTGCACCTACTGACTTACCAACTGTAAAAATACCAAAAGCGAGTGCTAATGCAAGAACAATGGCTAAAAAACTTGTTCTGTTGTTTGCGTTTTGTTCTTTCTTCAATGCCTTTATTTCGGCTTGTTCAGGTGTTAAAGTTTTCTTTGACATAATAAAACCCCATTCCTTGTAAAATTTTCCAACTATAAAAATATATTACGATAAATTAAACAGTTTGTCAATTAAAAAAGTCCCCACCGATT
>JAZNZJ010000078.1:0-15510 GCA_045594885.1 Candidatus Fimenecus sp.
AATGCTGGAACTTTTGTTGCAGGAACTGTCATTGTTTCGCCTGTTCTTGGGTTGCGAGCTGTCTTTTCTGAACGCTCACGAACTTCAAATGTACCGAAGCCGATAAGCTGAACCTTGTCGCCCTTTGCAAGAGCATCTGTAACTGATGCGAAAACTGCTGCTACTGCTGCGTCTGCGTCCTTCTTTGAAATGCCTGCTTTAGCTGCTACTGCTGCTACGAGTTCTGTTTTGTTCATTAGTATTTCCTCCAAAAATAAATTTTCTCTTAATTTATCTAAATAAGGCAATCAGCCTTTTTTAGCCAAATCCCAAAGCTTGTCCAAGGTTTCAAGGTCAGTTGATTTCATATCAATGCCTTTTTCTTCTGCCATTTTTTCAACCTTTGAAAAGCGGTCAATGAATTTATCGGTCGCACATGTCAGTGCTTCTTCACTGTCAACATTTATAAATCTTGAAACATTAACAACAGAGAAAAGCAGGTCGCCCAACTCTTCGTTAATATTCTCTTTGTCGTTATTAGCGACTGCAATTTTAAGCTCATTGAGTTCCTCTGCAACCTTTTGGAATGCACCCTCGGAAATTTCCCAATCAAAGCCCACCTTTGCCGCCTTTTTCTGAACCTTATCGGCACGCATAAGTGCGGGGAATTCACGGGGGATTGAAAGCATTGACTCGGTCTGAGTTTTTTGCTTTTTGGTGCGTTTTTTGATTACGTCCCAATTTTCAAGCACTTGTTCTGAAGTGTCTGCTTCTACCTCACCAAAAACGTGGGGGTGACGTTCAATCATTTTCTTACAAACCCCGTCAGCCACATCTGAAAGTTCAAAAGTGCCTTTCTCACGTTCAATTTGAGTGTGGAAAACCACCTGTAAAAGCACATCACCAAGTTCTTCTAAAAGTAACTCTTTATCGTCTTTATTGATTGCCTCAATTACCTCATATGTTTCTTCAAGAAAGTCACGGCGAATACTTTTGTGGTCTTGCTCTCTGTCCCAAGGGCAACCCTCGGGTGAGCGAAGAATTTCAACAATATCAATTAAATCAGCCACATCATAGTGGTCTTTAAACTTAAAATTCTCAATCATTTATTTACCCTTTCATTTTACTCTATAAAACCAAATTTTGCAAGTATTTTTGCGATTTTTTCTCCTTTTGGAAGCATAATTATATCATCTTTTGCAATTCCTTTGATTAAAAGCATTGAAATTACATAAATTAGACCGCCAAAACCGATTGCAACTGCAAGACAGAATAAATTTTTCACAGAGAAATCCGGTAAGAATCTGTTGAAAATTCCGTATGATGTATATGCACCTATTCCGCAAAGCACACCGCAGAAAATAGGTTTAAGGAAAACAGAAACAATATTTATTTTGATTTTTGTAGTTGACACAAGAGCAAAAAAATCGATTACAAAAATAATTACATAACAAACAATTGTACCGATTACCGCACCGTTTACATTGATGCTTGGAATTGCAACAAAAATGAAGTTTGCAATAAGCTTTGCGATTGCACCAATTGAGAGTGAAATAAGCGGAATTTTTGTTTTATCAAGTGCCTGAAGCATATTTGTCATAGGCTGTGACAATGCCATAAGGAAGATTGAAAATCCGTAAGCTGTAAGTACGGGTGCTGCAATTGAAACGCCACTTGCAGATTCACCGCTGCCGTAAAATGCCGCAAGAATAGGCTGTGCGAGTACACCCATACCGATTCCGCAAGGCATTGCAACAAGCATTGTAACACGAAGCACAGATTCAACTGACACCTTGATTTTATGTTTATTTTTAACTGCCCATGCTGCTGAAAGTGTGGGAATTGCACTTATACCCAATGTCATTGTAATTGACGGAATGAGATTTCTAAAGTCCAATGACAAGGAATATGCACCGTACAAAAAGCTCTTGATGTCGGCATCTAGAATTCCCACCAATTCGGCTGAATAAAGATTGCGAATATAATCAAGATTATTTGCTATCATATGCTCAAGTCTGTTTTGGATTGTGATTGAGTCAATAAGATTTGTAATGCTGAACACAAGTGAGCTGAGGGCTACGGGAATTGCAAATTTAATAAGATTTTTTGCAATCACACCTGATTTTTCAGGTCTTGGTGCTGTTGCAAGTTCTTGATTTGTAATCTTGTCACCCTTAAACTTGTGCATTATAAGAAGATAAATCATTCCCAATACTGTGCCGAGAGTTACACCTGCGGCAGCACCAGCAGCGGCATAAGGATAAATCGCACTGAGAGCCTCTGCCTCATTTGTAACGGTTCTGCCGAAAACAGTAAGACCTGCCTCAAATCTTGAATAACCGTAGCTGATTACCCAACGGGCACACAAAAGACCGAAAACCAATTTGCCCACGGCTTCAAAAACCTGTGAAACTGCGGTCGGTGTCATATTTGACAAGCCGTTATAATACCCTCTGTAGCTTGACATTATGCAACAGAAGAAAATTGACGGTGTAATTACAAAAACTGCGGGAAGAACGTCCATATTTCTTGCCGACATAGCATATGGATAAGCAAGACCCAACATTATGAGTGTACCGATTATGCCAACAATCAAGAAAATTCTTTTAGCAACCTTATGAATAATTCGCACATCACGGTAATTGCCCATAGCCATAGCCTTTGACACCATATTTGATATTGCTACGGGAAGCCCCGCCATTGAGATTGTATAAATTGGCACATATAAATTGTAAGCCGAGTCGAAATAGCCTCTGCCAACCGTACCAATCATATTTGACAAAGGAATTTTATAAATAACACCAATTACTTTAACAATAATTGTTGCAAGGCTCAAAATCAATGCACCATTTAACAAAGATTGATTTTTTCTTTTTTTGTCTGCCAAAATTCACACCTTCTTATAACTTGTTATAGTTAGCCTAAAAATTCACGCAACAATGAATCTTTTGGTACTAAGGTTTCTGAAATATCATTAAAATCTTCAAGTGCTTTACACAAAAGTTCTACCTTTTCTTTGAACTCTTCTGATACATCATATTTTTTAAGCATTTCTAATGCCTGATGCTTGAGCACACAGGGTTCATATAAATGAATTGTATTTGCCTTTATATCTGCGTTGTCACGATATGGGAACAGATATTTATCTTCACCCGCAGTAACATTTTTCCATAATTTACAAGTATTCTCAACAGAGCTATCACGGAATTTATAATCTCTCACCATACGTCGAATAAATCGCATATTCCTTTTATTTAAAAGAACATTACCCTCATTATCACAAATTCGTGAAGATACATTGATATATATTTTTAAAAGTTTACCTGTTATTTTTTCTGTTATTATAGGGTTCAATGCGTGTAAGCCCTCAATAATTACTACATCTTCTTCACCCAATGTAATTTCATTGAACACCTTATCACTTCGCCTACCTGTTGTAAAATCAAACACGGGATTTTTAACAGTTTCGCCACGAAGAAGTGCATTTACACATTCTTCAAAGCATTCTAAATCAAGTGCATCAACTGTTTCAAAATCTTGTGAGCCGTCAGGTAGATATGGAATATCTTCACGGTTAAGGTAGAAATCGTCCAAACTTAACACATAGGTTTTTATTCCGTTTTTCTTAAGTGTTTCACTGAGTTTTCGAGCAGTTGTGGTTTTACCCGCTGATGAAGGACCTGCAAGCATTACGATTTCTCTGCCCTCTTCGGTTATTATTCGTTGGGCAATCTCATCTATAATGCCCTGATAACGCAACTCACACTCTTTAATAAATTCCTCGGGTGAGTTTTTTGCTCTTTCGTTGATATATTCAATTTTGCTGTTAAGGTTATTCATTAAGTCACCTCATATGGCTTTGATTTTATTACTTTTAAAAGTATGTATTATAAAACTCAGTTATTCTTTTCTTACGTTCTGTTAATTCATCAAACCCTGAAATGTATTCAAAGGGATATTTGAAATTGAAAATACGTTCAATTTCATTGCCGTGGGGGGCTTTAAGCTTTGTGACTGCACCACCGCCACACGCAAGAATAGTATGACATTCTTCCATCATAAAAATATTATAAATACACTCTTTGTCGTCTTTTGCCCAACCCACATTTTCAAGGCTACCCGCAGATTTTGACTGACGGTACATATAATATGGGTGATATTTTTCACATAATTTATCGTAAGTATAATCGAGCATTGAGGACGCAACGAGTGCATTTTTCACTGCAATTTCTGGGGTATTCTGCCCAATGCCCGATGCTCTTTTAACTGCAAGAGTGTGCACAGTAATATTTTCAGGGTCAAGACTTAATGCAGTATTTACTGAATTACAAAATCCGTCGTAAGTATCCGTAGGAAGCCCCGCAATCAAGTCCATATTAATATTATTAAACCCGATTTTACGAGCCATATTGAAAATTTTAATTGTATCTTCTGCACTATGACGTCGTCCCACTGCCTCTAACACCGAATTCACAAAAGTTTGCGGATTTATGCTTATTCTGTCAACGGGGCTTTTTTTTAATGCCCTTAATTTTTCTTCAGTGATTGTATCGGGCCTACCCGCCTCAACAGTAAACTCGCGGCAAGTGGATAAGTCAAAATGCTTATTTATAGCACTTGTTACAATCGTCAACTGCTCTGCCGAAAGAGTTGACGGTGTACCGCCACCAATATATATGCTTTCAAGTGAAAGTCCGTTTGCCTTTGCAATTTCGCCTGTCAATTCAATTTCTTTGACAAGATATTCAACATATTGGGGCAAAAGATTTCTCGCCTTTTCGTTTTCAATTGAATGAGAAACAAATGAACAATAACTGCATCTTGAAGGACAGAAAGGAATTGAAATATAAAGGCTGAATGACTCGGGCTTTGATGTTGAGATTATGCGTTCTTCACAATCTGCAACACTGCGTGCAAGATTATATTTTTCATCTGTCACAAGCAAATCTTTTTTGAAATATTCTTCCGTTTTTTCTCTGCCCATCTGTTTTTCTGTATTTATCAACAATTTTGAAGGCCTAACACCTGTAAGCACACCCCATTGAGGACGAAAGCCCGTATATTCACTTAGCAGTTCATATACCATTCTGCCCATCTGCATTTCATTATCATCACAGAGGTTAGCCGAAAGAGATTTTGTAAAATCTTCAAATTTTACTGTTACAACTATATTATCGGATACAGATGTTAAAATATTAAAATCATCAATTTGTTGGTCATAAATGACCTGAATTTTTTCGTCCGGCATAAAAATGCGGACAAGCTTTTCCATTTCATAATGGAATTTATGATTTAACACAAGTAATCTCATAATTTATTTCTAAATCTTGTTCTCATATAACGATTATATTTTCGTTCAAAATCAAGGGTTGTTGCATCATCGTGACCGGGATAAACCGTGTAATCGCCTTCTAAATCGCCGATTTTTAAAAGGGAAAGAAGCTCGGTTCTGGCATCGCCACCGTAAAGGTCGGTTCTGCCTGCTGTTAATCTAAATAGGGTATCACCTGAAAAAAGAATATGGTCATCGTGGAGTACATAGCAAACTCCGCCCTTTGTATGACCGGGGGTATGCAAAACCGTAATTCTACTGTTGCCAAGCATAATTTCTGAACCGTCTTCAACTAAAATGTCTGCATATATGGGTGGCATATCATAGCCATAACTTCTTTTGAACTCGTTTTTGTCACCGTCACAAAGCATTTCTTCATCTTCTTTATGAATTACGACTTTTGCACCTGTTTTTTCTTTAACCAAGTTCACTCCGCCAATATGGTCAAAATGGCCGTGAGTTAAAAGAATATATTTAACATTTTCATCTTTTAACTTTTCAATGAGTTTTTCTTCACTTAATGATGGGTCAACAACTGCTGTTTCGCCGGTTTCACGGTCGGTAACGATATATGTGTTAGTTGTAAAACCATCTTCCATAATCGCTAAATGCGTTTTTACAGAAATCATATTATTCTACTTCTTTCTCCAAATTTCTGAATCATACAAAATTGTAACGGGTCCGTCATTGAGAAGCTCAACCTTCATATCAGCACCGAAAACACCTTTGCAGACATTTTTTACTCCGTTTTTCAAGAGTTCATCGCAATAATACTCATAGAGTTCATTTGCTCGACTCGGCTCACCTGAACGAATAAATGACGGGCGGTTACCTTTTTTCACATCTGCACACAAAGTGAATTGTGAAACTGCAAGAATTTCACCGTCAATCTGTTTAACATCAAGATTCATTTTACCTTCATCATCTTCAAAAACACGAAGTGTTGCGGTTTTGCGTGCAAGAATTTCTGCATCGGCTTTAGTGTCATCATCCATAACTCCTAAAAGCACAAGATAACCCTTATCAATTTTTGATATCAACTCACCGTCAACGGTGACACTTGCATATTTTACTCTTTGAATTACTGCTTTCATCTTTTAATTCCTTTTTTAATACTACCGCCCCGAACGAAAATAGTACTGTGGGCTCAAATTTGAAAGAAAATTGTTCACAGTGCCATTTTGAAGTGAGTGGTGCTGTATTAGGATACCGCCCCGAACGAAAAATGGTGCTGTGGGCAATTTTACTCAAATTTTTATCTTTCAACAAGAAGAATACCGTCTATCTTTTCTATTTTTGTAATGAGGTTTTTAAGGTGGTCAAGTCCGCTGACGTTAACTGTCAATTCAACAATTGTTCTGCCGTCTTTCATATCGTGAGTGCTGATATTGGCAATATTAACACGCATATTCGCAACTGCCATTGTCACTTCTGCCATAAGACCAATTCTTGAAAGACAAGTAAGCTGAAGTGTTGCCTTGTATTCTTCTTTAACGTCCTTATTCCAATATGCTTTCACCCAACGTGCAGGCTCAGCACAATTAGCAATATCCTTGGGCACGTTTGTACAATCTCTTTTGTGAATTGACACACCGTGGCCACGGGTAATAAAGCCGATAATATTGTCACCGGGAAGTGGATTACAGCATTGTGAGAATTTAATAAGACAATTATCAATACCCTCAACAGTAACACCGTCTTTGCCTTTTTTATCGGGCTTTTTAATAGGCATTACCTTAATCTCTTCACGGCTCTTGTCATAGTTCTTCTGATATTCCTCTTTAATATAGGGCATAAGACGGATAATTGAAACTCCGCCATAGCCGATTGCCGCATAGAAATCGTCAATATTATCCATTCGCTGACGCTCGGCAAGTTTCTTTATGAATTTATTGTAATCTTCTTCACTTAAACGGATATAGTTACGTCTGAACTCACGTTCAACCTCGGTTTTACCCTCTTGAATGTTCTCGTCACGCTTCTCTTTCTTGAACCAAGCACGAATTTTACTGCGTGCCTGATTGGTTTTTACAATATTGAGCCAATCTCGAGAAGGTCCTTTACCCTGCTGTGAAGATGTGAGAATTTCAATAATTTCGCCTGTTTTAATAACATAATCAATGGGCACAATTCTACCGTCAACCTTAGCACCCGTCATTTTATTACCAACCGCAGAGTGAATTGCATAAGCAAAGTCGATAACCGTTGAGCCCTGTGGCACATTCACAACGTCGCCCTTCGGTGTATAAACAAACACCTCATCGGTAATAAGGTCGGTTTTGATTGAAGACACAATTTCTCTTGCGTCGCCGGTTTCTTGCTGTGCTTCAAGCATTTGTCTAATCCATTGAAGTCTGTCGTCAAAGCTTTTTTTACCGCCCGTTACACCACTCTTATATTTCCAATGGGCAGCAATACCGAATTCTGCGGTACGGTGCATTTCCCAAGTTCTTATTTGCACTTCAAAGGTTATACCCTCTTTGCTGATAACCGTGGTGTGAAGTGACTGGTACATATTGGGCTTTGGGGTTGAAATATAATCCTTGAAACGATTGGGTAAAGGATTGTACATATCGTGAATAATACCAAGGCAGTTGTAACAGTCAATAACACTATCAACGATAATACGCACTGCGTAAATATCAAAAATTTGGTCAAACTGTTTGCCCTGCATATACATTTTGCGGTAGATACCGTGAACTGATTTAATTCGACCGCTGATTTGAGCATTGGGCACAATTTCTTGAACACGTTCAAGAATTTTTGCCTTTGTATTCTCAATAAAATTCTCGTCTGAACGATTACTCTCTTTCAGGCTTTTTTCAATCTGCTCATAAGCAACCGGGTCAAGAAAACGGATTGCACGGTCCTCAAGTTCTTCTTTTACCCAACGAATACCAAGTCGGTGTGAAATGGGTGCAAAAATTTCAAGAGTTTCTAAAGCCTTATCACGTTGCTTTTGCGGAGATACATACTCAAGGGTACGCATATTATGAAGTCTGTCGGCAAGTTTAACAATAATAACTCGAATGTCTTTTGACATTGCAAGAAGCATTTTACGCACATTTTCTGCCTGTGCCTGTTCTTTTGAGTCACGAGAGTTAAGTTGCACCTGACCCAATTTTGTAACACCGTCAACAAGAACTGCTACTTCCCCACCGAATTCTTCTTTCAACTGTTCAATTGTATATTCAGTATCTTCAACAACATCGTGTAAAAGGGCGGCTACAATTGATTGCCAATCCATTCCCAAATCAACAAGGATATTTGCAACTGCAATTGGGTGAATGATATATGGCTCACCTGAGCGACGGCGTTGGTCACCGTGATATTCTTTAGCCACTTTAAATGCCTTATCAATTACCAAAACTTCATTTTCGTTATGAATTGTTACGATTTTCGCACGCAAATCGCTATAAAGCTTATCAACATCAACATAAACATTTTCTGCCATATCCGTCACTCCCCCTTCATTTTATTTAATCTATTGAGAATTTCTGACTTTGACAAATCTGCTTTTTTACCCTCGCCGTCAAAAATTATTCTACCCTGCTCTGCCTTTATTAACTCTAACTCGCAAAGCACGTCAATTGCTACTAACAAGGTGCAAAATCTTTCAGCCGGAATTTTTGCACGTACCAACATTGTTTCGGCATCAAAGCCCCATATTTTATATGACTTCACAAAGCCATAAATATGCAAGAGCAACTCTCTTGACGGAGTTAAAAATCTTGCCTCGTGAGAAGAAAGTGCCTCACCACGTCTGTATTTTTCATAAAGTGCCTGTGATTTGAAAAGATTATCCTCATCAAGACCCGAAAAACGTACATCTCGAATCTGCACAGAAGCCTTAATTTCGCCCCTGAACTCATTTTTCTCAAGTCTTACCGCTAAATCTACCACATCGCCCTCACGATATGGAAAATCATTTAAACTTGTACTGAATTTCATTGCAGAAAACTGCACGTTTCCCTTTGTAAAACCAAGTCTTAAATGCTTACCGTCACCAACCGGTTTAATATTTGCAAGAGTAAGCCCGAAAATACCAAAAAGCGGTTGAGGATTGCCCGCACCAAAGGGTTCAAGTGTTTCAAGAGATTCAACCAACGCCGCATTGATGTATGCGGGATTCAATTTGCAATCAAGAGTAAGTGTTGGAAATGCAGTTTCAAGGGATTTTGCGTATTCATTGATTTTAACAAAAAACTGTTCTACATTCTCACGTTTAATGCCAAGCCCCGCCGCCATTGTGTGACCGCCAAAATGAGTGAGCTCGTCTTCACAATATTTTATTGCATCATATACAGAAAAGCCTTCAATACTTCTTGCAGAGCCCGTGCCCTCATCACCCTCAAAGGTGATTACGATTGACGGTCTGCCGTATTTTTCTGTAATTCTTGCGGCAACAATACCAATTACACCGTGATGCCAATTTTCACCGCACACCACGATTACACGTGAATATTTTAATTTTTCATTTGCCTCAATATGAGCCACCGCAGACTGCATAATCTCATTTTCTGAAAGATGACGTTGCTGATTGCAAGAGTCAACCTGCTCGGCAATATCAAGTGCCACCGACAAGCTGTCGCAAAGCAAAAGTTTAAGTGCGGTAATTGCAGACTCCATTCTGCCTGCTGCATTTATTCGTGGTGCTAAAGAATAGGTCACACCGGTTGCATTCAAGGCTCTTTCGCCCACACCTGCAATCTGCTTGAGTGCATTTATGCCGTCACAGGGATTTGAATTTATTTTCGCAACACCATATTTTACAATTGCACGGTTTTCGTCTTTTAACTCAACCACATCAGCAATTGTGCCAACTGCTATTATATCTGCATATTTTGCAAGTATAGTTGAATAGTCGCCTTTTTCTAATGCACAAACAACTTTAAATGCAACACCAACGCCCGCCCAGTCTTTAAAATGAAGATTACAATCTTCTCGGTGAGGGTCAACCACTGCCACCGCATTAGGAAGTGCATCGCCCACTTTATGATGGTCTGTGACAACGGTTTCTATACCAAGTGAGTTTGCGTATTCAATTTCTTCTATTGCTGAAATTCCGTTATCAACGGTGACAATCAATTTTACTCCTTGAGCATATAATTTATCCACACCACTGCAGGACATACCATAGCCCTCACTAACACGGTCGGGAATATAATACATTACGTCTGCACCACGGTCTGACAAATATGAATACATAAGTGCGGTTGAGGTTACACCGTCACAGTCATAGTCACCATATACACAGATTTTTTCAAAATTGTCGATTGCTTTTTCAATTCTTTCAACCGCTTTTTCCATATCGGTAATAAGATATGAATCACAAAAGCTGAAATCATTGTCGAAGAATTCTTCAACATCTTCATACTCGGTAATACCACGGGAAACAAGAATAAGTGCGGTAAAGGGGTCAAGACTATGATTTTCTGCAACCTGCGCCGCTAATTCTTTATCAAGATGTGCTGTCAGCCATTTTTTTCGACTCATTTTACCGCCTCCTTATCAAAAAAATCAATAATTTACTAATTTAATAGTATATCATTAAAACTCTTATTTTTCAAGGGTTTTAGGCATAAAAAAGCGGTATTACAACCACTGCAATACCGCAAATACCTTTTTATTTATTCTCATCAGTTTTCTTTGAAACTATATAACGTGGTCTGCCCTTGACCTCTTCATAAATACGGGCAATATAATAGCCGATAATACCGAGGGCTAACATAATACTACCGCCAATTAAAAGCAAAAGCAAAATTACAGTTGTGAAGCCCTCTGCGGAATCTCCCATTAAAAATCTTACAAGGGTTTGCACCGCCATAACACCCATAAACACAAGCATTACGCAACCCATTACGGTTATAATTTGCAAAGGTGCAGTGGTGAATGATGTTATGTTTGAAATTGCATATTTTATGAGCTTGATAAGCCCCCATTTACTCTCGCCATTCTGTCTTTCCTGAACTTCAAACTCCACTTGAGTTGACTTAAAGCCCGACCAGAATGAAAGTGCTCTGAAAAATGTATTTCTTTCGGGCAAAGAAAGTAATGCGTCAATCACTTTACGGTCTATAAGTTTGAAATCCGATGTGCTTTGCATATCAACACCCACAAAGGCGGTCATAACTTTATAGAACACCTTTGCAGAAAGCTTATGAAATGCAGATTCGTCACCACGGTCGGTTTTCACTCCCTCAATCACCTCATAGCCCTCTTGCCAGAGAGAATGCATTTCAATGATTTTTTCGGGTGGAAATTGCAAGTCGCAATCAATTATTACCGCACAATCACCACGTGCTTCTTCAAGACCCGCATAAATTGCCGCCTCTTTGCCAAAATTACGACTAAAGGAAATTCCTCGAATACTTTTACTGATTTGAGCACATTCGCAGATTTCTTTGTAGGTATTATCCTTTGAGCCGTCATCAATGAAAATAAGTTCACAATCTATTTGAGCCTCTTTCATTAGTGACAACACTGTTCCCGCAGTATTTCTTATATTCTGTTCTTCGTTATAAGACGGAATAATTATTGAAAGCAATTGTATTTCCTCCAGACATTTATTAAAATAAATATATCACCTAAAACTTACTTTGTCAATGAAACAAAGTGTTGAAAAACGACACATAATATGATAAAATTAAAAGATAAAGAATTGGTTGGTGGTTGTTATGACAAACAAAGATATTCAAAACTTAAAAAACATTGAAATGCACGTTGAAAATGGAGTTGAAATCCCCTATCACAACAATGTTGTCATTGAAGAAAACGTGCAAATCGGCAAAGGCACGGTTATTTTGCCAGGCACAATGCTTTTTTCGGGTGTTGTTATTGGTGAAAACTGCGTAATTGGTCCAAACACACTCATTAAAGACAGTGTAATTGGTAACAATGTTAAACTCAATTCTGTTCAATGTTATCAGTCAAAAGTGCTTGACTCGGCTGACATTGGCCCATTCGTGCATATTCGTCCTAATTCGGTTGTGGGCGAAAAAGTACATCTCGGCAACTTTGTTGAGGTTAAAAACTCAAACATTGATGAGGGTACAAAGGTTTCACATCTCACTTATGTGGGTGACTCCGACGTGGGCAAAAGGGTTAATTTCGGTTGCGGTACGGTTACTGTCAACTATGACGGCAAAAACAAGCACCGCACAGTAATTGGTGATGATTGCTTTATCGGTTGCAACACCAATCTTATTGCACCCGTTAAGGTTGGCGACGGTGCTTATACCGCTGCGGGTTCAACAATCACCGAGGATATTCCCGCTGATTCACTTGGTATTGCGAGAGCAAGACAAGTAAATAAAATCAATTGGCGAATTAAAAACAAAGACAAATATTCAAAATAAAAGGAAATACAATATGTTTAACAGATTCAGAAAAAACACAACTTCTGCACCTGTCGGCACACCTGAATTTATCGTAGTGGGACTTGGTAATCCGGGCAACAAATACACCTACACACGACATAATTCGGGGTTTTTGTGCATAGATATGTTGGCAGAAAAATTAAACTTTAGAGTTGACAGACTCAAATTCAAGTCGCTTATTTGCGACACTACAATAAATGGTCACAGATGCATTGTTATGAAACCGCAGACCTTTATGAATAACAGCGGTGAGGCAATAAGAGAATGTGCTGCATTTTATAAAATTCCTCCCGAAAAGGTTATTGTTATTTATGACGATATTTCTCTTGATGTGGGTAGGCTTCGTATTCGCAGAAAGGGTACTGACGGCGGTCATAACGGAATTAAGAGTATTATTTATCATCTTAATAACGACCAATTTCCACGTATAAAATTAGGTTGCGGTAAAAAGCCACATCCCGACTATGACCTTATTGATTGGGTTATTTCTGAATTCAAAAAAGATGAGTTAAAGGCACTTGAACCCGCACTTGAGAATGCTTGTAAAGCCCTTGAGCTTATGCTTGATAATCAAATTGACAAGGCAATGAACTTATATAACAGTTGAGGCAAAAACTATGTCCGCATTTGAACGTGCAATAAGAATATCGGCAGAATATCAGGGTGTTGAAAACAGTATCAAAAAAGGTTTTCTGCCCCAAGGTGTTTTAGGGCTTACTCCCGTACAAAAAGCACTTCTTGTTTCTGCACTCACCGAGAGTCTTGAAAAAAAGGCTCTTATTGTCGTGCCCGACGATTCAGTCGCCGTGCGACTTTGTGAAGATTTGACCGCATTGGGCAAAGATGTGCTTCACTACCCTGCCCGCAATTTTTCTTTTTGGGATACTGACGGACAATCTTACGAATATGAGCAAAAAAGAATTAAAGCACTCCGCCGTATGCTTGACGGTAAATGTGACATTGTGGTTGCCTCTGCTGAGGCTTCGGTTTCTTACACCATTCCGCCCGAAATTCTTCATCAAAAATCAGTATTGCTCAAAAAAAATGAAGAAATACCCCTTGAAAAAATTCTTATTTCACTTAATGCGGCAGGTTATAAACGAGTTGATGCTGTTGAGGGTGTCGGTCAATTTTCTTGCAGGGGCGGAATAGTTGATTTCTTTTCGCCCGATGATGATGAGCCCGTAAGAATTGAATTGTGGGGAGATACTGTTGACACAATGTGCCGTTTTGACGTGCAAAGTCAACGAAGAACGGTGAATATTGATGAAATTCTTATCACCCCGTCAAAAGAAATTGTAATTGACAATCCTTTGGATTTGGTTGATAAAATACAGAATTTCGCTAAATGTGTACGTGGTAAAAAGGCTGACATAATCAAAGAAAAGCTTTATGCCGACATTGACCGTCTTAAAGGTGGTGTTGGGGTTGGCTCTGCCGACAAATATCTTCCTTTAGTTTATTCACCCGCCACAATTTTCGACTATGCAAAGGATTATATTCTCTTTGCTTTTGAAACAGGTGCAATAAAAGAAAAAATCAGTGCATCGCAAAAACTCTTGCTTGAAGATATAAAATCCGCCGTTGAAGACGGTGTACTCTGCAAGGGGCTTGATAAATTCTCATTGAATTTTGCCGAGTTAGTCAATGAATATGAAAGTCATAAGGCAACATATATTGACAATTTTGCCCGTGGCAGTTTTGAAACACCAATAAAAAGCCTTACCACATTTAATGGTGGTACTTTACCCATTTGGAATGGTAAACTTGATATTCTTATTGAAGATATTAAGCCCATAAACTCAAAAGACAGTACTATTGTTGTATTTGCAGGTACAGAAAAGAGTGCAAAAAATCTTGCCGAAACACTAACTGACGAAGAAATACCCGCAATTTACTTTTCGGTTATTCCCGCAGAATTTCCAAAGGGTGTTATCTCTGTGTTACCGGGGTCACTTACATCGGGATTTTCTTTTTTTCGTGAGAAATTATATGTTTTTACCTATTCAAAGGTTTATCAGAGCAAGGCAAGACGAAAAAATACGGGCTTTAAGGCAAAAGACACTATTCACTCCCTTGATGAGCTTAAAAAAGGCGACTACATTGTTCACGCAGTTCACGGAATAGGTATTTTTGATGGTGTTACACAGCTTGAAGCTAACAAAATCATAAAAGATTATATCAAAATCAAGTATGCAAAAAGTGACGTGCTATATGTACCCGTCACCCAACTTGATTTAGTGTCAAAATATATTGGCCCTCACGAAGATGACGGCAAGGCTTTAAAACTTAATCGTCTTGGTGGTGCTGATTGGGAAAAGACAAGGAGTAAGGTGCGTTCTGCTGTTAAGGATATGGCGGACCAGCTTATTAAACTCTACTCTCAACGAATGCATACCGAGGGCTATGCTTTCTCACCCGATATTGATATGCAATACGATTTTGAACGTCGCTTCGAATTTGAAGAAACCGGTGACCAGTTAAGAAGTATTGACGAAATTAAAAATGATATGGAAAAGCCCTATCCAATGGACCGACTCCTTTGCGGTGACGTGGGCTTTGGTAAAACAGAAGTTGCTCTGCGTGCAGTTTTTAAATGTATTGCGGACGGTAAACAATGTGCAATTTTAGTGCCCACAACAATTCTTGCACTTCAGCATTATCAGACAATTCTCAAAAGATTTGACGGCTTCCCCATTGAAGCAGAAATGCTTTCACGTTTTCGCACACAAACCCAACGTGCAAAAATAATAAAACGTGTAAATGCGGGATTTATCGACATAATTGTTGGTACTCACTCACTTATTGCAAAGAATGTGA